>NZ_LT635893.1:0-300000 GCF_900128595.1 Buchnera aphidicola (Cinara pseudotaxifoliae) | reverse complement strand
TCGGGGTATCGTTATTTTTGGATCTACAGTAACGGTTTTGCAAATATGTACTAATAATATTTTTATATATACTATTGTTGGTGATGATGAAGCAAATTGTAAAGAATGTTCAATTTCTGTTTACTCACCTATGTCTCGAGCATTAATTGGAAGAAAGAAAAATGATATAGTGACGGTAAATACTCCTACAGGTTCAGTAGAATATCTAATTAAAAAAATTGAATATATATAAAATATCATTGATTGTCAATTTCAAAGGCACAAATTGCTATTAATTTTGTAGAATATTTTGTTTTTAAAATAAAAAGTATTTAAATAATTTAAATGATTTTTTCATATAAATATAGTTTTATATGATATATATATGCGTTGTAAAAGGATTTTCATAAATAATATATATTTTGATGTTTTTAATAAAATTTATGTATAAAATATATTTATAGATTGTTTTAAAACTTTAAATTAAATTATTATATGTAATTTTTTTATATATTTAATATTATTTGGTATTATCAATACTATGATTGCAAAAAAAAAATTAAATAAATCTAATAATTGGTTGAGAAAACATTTTGCGGATCCGTATGTACGAGAAAGAAATAAAAAAAATTTAAGATCTAGATCATGGTTTAAATTAAAGGAAATTAACGAATCAGAAAAAATTTTTAATATTGGCATGAAAGTTATAGATTTAGGATCTAATCCAGGTGGTTGGTCAGAATATGCTCTTCAAAAAATTGGAAATTCAGGAATTATTTTTGCATATGATATTTTACCAATGCGTCCGTTAAAACAAGTTACTTTTTTTTGTGAAGATGTTACTGATATTTATGTTCAAAAAAAAATTTTTTTTAGTTTAAAAAAAAATTCTTGGAATGTTGTTATGTCTGATATGTCTCCTAATACTAGTGGTTTTTCTATTGTAGATAATGCTAATATATTTAAATTAAATGATGTTGCTTTAAAAATTTCTATGCATGCATTATTAAAAAATGGATGTTTAATAATGAAGTTATTTCAGGGTTGTGGTTTTAACATGCATATACAAAAAATTTTTGATATTTTTAAATTAGTAAAAATTTATAAACCACGTTCTTCTCGTTTTAATTCTCGAGAAGTATTTATTGTAGCTCGTGGATTTAAAAAATAATTTTTAATTTTTTTTTAATATTAAGATGAAACAATTTATAGTTTAATTAATAAAATTACAATTTAGTTTTCTTGATTTTTTTTGGTGGTATGAATGTCGTTATTTTAAAATTTATATGTATATATTATAGGCAGAACATAATTTAGTTATTTAATTTTTTTAATTGAAATAAGTACAAATAAAATCTTTAATATACAAATTAATGAATAAAAATTGTAGTTACGAGAAAAGATATGACTCAAAATATCATAAACATGCTGGTTTATAATATCAAGCCATTAGATACGTTATTTAAAACAGAAATTATTATTAGTGATGTAGTTCCAGTTAAACAAAGTTTTTTAGTATCTATTTTTTTATCCTGGCTTCCTTTTTTTTTATTAATAACATTATTATTTTTCTTGGTAATATGTTTACAAATTAGCGGTAAAATGAGTTCTTTATTTTTTAGTAAAAGTAAAGCTAAGATGTTATCTAAAAATACTATTAAAATTACTTTTTTAGATGTAGCAGGTTGTAATGAAGCAAAAGAAGATATTTCGGAGTTAGTAGAATACTTAAGAGAACCTCAAAAATTTAAAAAATTAGGAGGTAAAATTCCTAAAGGAACACTTCTTTTTGGCCCTCCAGGTACTGGAAAAACATTGTTAGCTAAAGCAGTTGCCGGAGAAGCAAATGTTCCTTTTTTTACGATTTCAGGCTCTGATTTTGTAGAAATGTTTGTTGGTGTAGGAGCTGCTCGAGTAAGAGATATGTTTAAAAATGCTAGAAAACATTCTCCTTGTATAATTTTTATAGACGAAATTGATGCTGTGGGAAGAAAAAGAGGAATGGGTGTTAGCGGAGGCAATGATGAACGTGATCAAACATTAAATCAAATATTAGTAGAAATGGATGGTTTTAAAAGTAACATAGGAGTCATTATAATTGCTGCTACCAATAGACAAGACGTCCTAGACCCAGCCTTATTAAGACCGGGTAGGTTTGATCGCCAAATTGCAGTTCCTTTACCTGATGTGATTGGTCGAGAAGAAATTTTAAAAATTCATATGCGTAAAGTAGCTGTTGCGAATGATGTTATTCCAATGGTAATTGCTAGAGGTACTCCTGGTTTTTCTGGAGCTGATTTAGCTAATTTAGTAAATGAATCAGCCTTATTAGCAGCGCGTTGTAATAAGACTATGATTTCTATGATAGATCTTGAAAAATCCAAAGATAAAATAATAATGGGTTCTGAAAGAAGATCAACGGTTATGACTGAAAGTCATAAAGAATCTACTGCATATCATGAATCTGGACATGCTATTGTAGGTAGATTGGTTCCCGGTCACGATCCTGTACATAAAGTTACTATTATTCCACGAGGAAGATCTTTAGGATTAACTATATTTTTGCCAAAAGGCGATGTGTTTAGTGTAACCCGTCAAGTATTAGAAAGCAAGATATCTACTTTATACGGAGGAAGAGCAGCAGAAGAAATTATTTATGGATCTAATAAAATTTCTACTGGAGCATCTAATGATATTGAAGTAGCTACTGATTTAGCGCGAAAAATGGTTACTAAATGGGGTTTTTCAGACAAATTAGGACCTGTTTTATATACAGAAGAAGATCAGGAATCTTCTTTAAATAATTCTGCATCTAAATTAAAATGTTTTTCTGATAAAACAATTCAAATTATTGATAAAGAAATAAAATTTTTAATTAAAGATAATTATCAACGTGCAAAAAAAATTTTGCATGAAAATATAGATATTTTACATGCTATGAAAGATGCTTTAATGAAATATGAAACCATTAATTCTTTACAAATTGATGATTTGATGTCTAGAAAATTAGTTCGTGAACCTGATGATTGGAACTTACGTTAAACTTTTGTTTTATCTGATTTAGATATTTATATAGAAATTATTATTGTATATATATATTTTTTAAGTATTGGTAATTATTGTCATAATAATACAATGATATCTATTTTTTTGAATAGATATCATTGATGATTTATATAAAAAATACATATGTATACTATATTTTATATATTTATTTAATAAATACTATTTATTAAATATTTTAAAATGTGTTTAGTAGTATTTTATATTATAAAAACTTTAATGATAAATAATCAATATTAATATTTTATTAAAGTGAATTATTTTTTTTTACAAGGGTGCTTTTTTTATAAATATATACATATTAAAACATGTGTTTTTATAGTATTTTAATATACTGTATTTTTACAAATAGTTAATAATTACTTGTATAAGTGTTATAGTATTTATTATCTAAAATAGATTTTTTAATTAAAATATTTTAATAAAAACTTCATTTATATCTTAAATATTTTTATAAATAACAATATAATTATTTTTTATATAAAAAATAATTTTTAATTATATTTTTAATATATTTAGAAATATGTCTATAAAATATTTTATATATATATTTTGTTTTTAAAATTTGTATGTATATTTTTTTATACATTGTATTTACTGTAGGTATTTTGTTTGTCGGGTTTATTTTTAAATAAAATGTTTTAAGAGTTGATACAAAGCATATATTTTTTAATTTTAGTAATAAAGTAAGAATTACTATGTAAGATACATATTTAACTTATAAAAACATACTACATTTAATGATAATATGTATAAAAATATTTCATATAGTTCTTTTATTTATATATATAATTGTATAATATATATAAATAAAAGAACTATATTTATTTGTTTTTTAAATGTATACATGACAAAGTTAATTAATTCTTTTATAATAAAAATATAATAATAAAATTATTAAATAACATATACATGGTATTTTCTATGCATATTTTTTTATTGACTGTATTTATTTTTGTTTCTTTTTTTTTAATTTCAATTATTATGTTTCAATTTGGTTCTGGAAATAATTTATCTACTAATACAAGTGATTATTCCTCTCAATTATTTACTGAGAATTCAAAAAGTTATGTCATGACATACATAGTTTTAATTTTATTGACACTATTTTTTATAATTAATTTATTATTGTGTAGATATAGTATATGGACGATTAATCATTTAAAAATATAATTTTTGTATAAATTCTTCACATTATATTAATTTACATTATTTTAGTATTTTTGAACAGTAATTATTTATATATTAAAAATAATTTTTTTTTTAAATTATTACTGTTAGTTAATTATATAGTTTATGTGTATTGCTAGTATCAAATATTTTAACCGAAGTGGTGAAATTGGTAGACACGCTATCTTGAGGGGATAGTACTTAATTTTAAATAAGTGTGTGGGTTCAATTCCCACCTTCGGTATTAATTGGTGTTTCTTTTTTCTTTCTTTCTTAATTTTATAATATAAGTATATATATATTATAACAGTTATTTAATATTTTAACCCCGAAAAAACGGGTTTTTTTATTACAATTTTTGTATGATAAAATGTTTATTAGTACTATTGATTATAAAACTTATTATATTTAGTGTATATTGAATTTTCATAATAAATGCTACTATCTATTTAAGTGGACAAAAGTTCTTTTTCTTTGAATTTTTATTTGGTTGAATACATCCGCTTTAATTTAAGAATAAAGGAAAGGATATGAATAAAGAAATATTATCTGTAGTAGATGCTGTTTCACACGAAAAATCTATTCCAAGAGAAAAAATTTTTGAAGCTTTAGAAAGTGCTTTAGCAATTGCTACTAAAAAAAAATATGGTCAAGATATTAATATTAGAGTGTATATAAATCGTAACGATGGTAGTTATAATACATATCGAAGATGGTTAGTGGTAAATATAGTATCTAATCCAACTAAAGAAATTACATTAGATGCAGCACGTCTTGGAAATCAAACTGTGCAGTTACATGATTATATTGAAGATTGTATTAATTCTATAACTTTTGATCGTATCGCCACTCAAATAGCTAAACAAGTTATCATACAAAAAGTTAGAGAAGCAGAACGCGAAATTCTGGTGAGTGAGTTTTATAAAAAAAAAGGTCGAATCATTGTAGGAGTAGTTAAAAAAATTAATAGAGATTATATTATTTTAGATGTTGGTAATAATATTGAAGGCATTGTTATGCGCGAAGATATGCTACCTAGAGAAAATTTTAGAATTAACGACAGAGTTCGTGGTGTATTGTATGATATTTCACATAGATTAAAGGGAACGTATTTACTTATTAGTCGATCTAAATCAGATATGTTAGTTGAGTTATTTAAAATCGAAGTTCCAGAAATTGGAGATAAATTAATAAAAATTAAAGCTATTGCTCGTGATCCGGGTTCAAGATCCAAGATAGCTGTCGCTACTTGTGACAATAGGATTGATCCAGTAGGTGCTTGTGTTGGTATAAGAGGAGCTAGAGTACAAGCAATATCTAATGAATTATGCGGAGAAAGGATCGATATAATTTTATGGGATAAAAATCCAGAAAAATTTGTTATTAATTCTATGTCACCTGCCGATGTTTCATCGATTATTTTAGATGATTATACTCATACTATTAATGTATCTGTTAAAGCATGTAATTTGGCACAAGCCATAGGAAGAAACGGACAAAATGTTCGGTTAGCTTCACAGTTAACGGGATGGGAGTTAAATATAATGACTTCTAGTGATTTGCGTGAACAGAATGAATTAGAGCAACAAGATTTTTTTCGTATTTTTAAAAATCAATTAAATTTAAATAAGAATGATGTTTTACTATTATTACGTTCAGGATTTTCCTCAATACAAGATATTGCTAATGCTTCTACACATGTATTATTGTCTATTACAGGAATAAAGAGTGAAGTTATTCTAAGACTAAAAAAAACAGCAATATTTATCTTGAAAAAAAATCAAGAAGAATCTGCAAATAAACTTAAAAAAGATTTTTTAAATTCACAATTACTACGTTTAAAAAATGTTGACAAGCGCGTAATTAAAAAATTAATAGAAAAAAAAATATATACTTTAGAACATTTGGCTGAACAGAGTATTGATGATTTGAATGATATTGCAGTATTAACTTCTACTCAAGCTGGAAAATTAATTATGGAAGCTCGTAATATTTGTTGGTTTAATGAACATAAATAATATGGATTTTAAATAATATAAATTATTGCAAATATAATTATGAATTTTTAAAAAAAAACATTATTTTTTATAAAACATTTATTTAATGTTTTTTAGTAATTAAATACAACAATTATTGTTATAGTTAAACAATTTTATATGAAAATACTAATATTTTTTTTTATAAAAAATAATTTTAAAAAAATTTTATTGTTAAAAATAATTCTTGTGTATTAAATAATTTTATATGTATAGTTTTATATGGATGTTTATTAAAATATTAGTTTTAATAAAATTTTTATAATATTAATTATGAGTTAAATTTACTTTTAAATAAAGAGATAATTGTACCGGTGAAATTAAAAAAATTAAGAGATAATCATGATAATAAATTATTAAAGAAAGATCAAAAAAAATTATCAATAAATTCAAAAAAAAAACTTATACAGAAAATAAACTCAAAATCTGTTAAGTCGAATCTTTCTTCTAAATCACGAAAAAAAAGTAATAATAATAATTTATTTAAAAAATTTACAAGTAAAAAAATATCAGACCATAATCTTTTTAATAAAAAGAATGTACTGAAAAGAAAAAAAATTGATTCTATTCTTACAATTAACGTACATAAAAAAAATAATTTTATTGATAAAAAAAGATTTATTCCAATTGCTAATACTCGAAAAAATAATAAAAAAAATAATATTTCTGTATTAAAAGGATCTGAAAGACGTTTTTTAAATTATTCAAAAAAAAGTAAACTATATCCAATTAAGAACTCTATTTTACAACAAAAATTTAATAAACCATTAGGTGTTGTTAATAAAAAAATAGTCATTAGAAATTCTATTTCTATATTAGAATTGTCTAATAAAATGGCAGTAAAACATTCTTTTTTAATAAAAATGTTGCTGAAAATAGGAATTTCATCAACTATAAATGAAATTTTAGATCAAGATACAGCTCAATTAATTGCAGAAGAAATGGGTTATAAAGTACGCATGTACCAAGAAAATGCTTTAGAAAATTTTGTAATGGGAGATCGTGATCTAGGAGATACTCAAAAAAAGACTCGTCCGCCTATAGTAACTATAATTGGGCATGTAGATCATGGAAAAACTTCTTTGCTAGATTATATTCGATCTACTAAAATTGCTTTGGGAGAGGAAGGTGGAATTACGCAGTATATTGGAGCGTATCATGTTAAAACACCTCAAGGTATTATTACATTTTTAGATACCCCTGGTCATTCTGCTTTTACTGCTATGCGAGTAAGAGGTACTAGAGTTACAGATATAGTCGTTCTAGTAGTTGCTGCAGATGATGGAGTTATGCCTCAAACAATTGAAGCTATTCAACACGCAAAGATTGCGCAAGTACCAATAATAGTTGCTATTAATAAAATTGATAAAACGCTATCTAATATAGATAAAATTAAAAAAGAATTAATGAAATATTCAATTATTTCCGAAGAATTAGGAGGGGATAATATATTTGTTTTAGTATCGGCTAAAACTGGACTAGGTATCGATAATTTGTTATCTGCGATTTTATTACAAGCAGAAATGTTAGAATTAAAAGCTGTACATTCTGGAATGGCTAAAGGAGTAGTCATTGAATCTTATCTAGATTCTAAACGTGGACCAGTAGCTACACTATTAGTGCATACAGGTGTTTTAAAAGTACACGATATAGTTATTTGTGGTTTAGAATATGGAAAAATTAAATTACTTAAAAATGAATTTCATAGAACTATATTGTCTGCTGGACCATCTATTCCAGTAGAAATTTTTGGTTTATCAGGAGTACCAAAAACGGGAGATACACTTTTTGTGGTTCGTAATGAAAAAAAAGCTAGAGAATTGTCATTGTGGCGTAAATTAAAATCTAGAGAAATTAAGTTTTTACATCAAAAAAAAATTGACGTAGATAATTTATTTAATCGAATTAGTACAAAAAAAAATTTAGATTTAAATATTGTCTTAAAAACAGATACTCACGGTTCTTTAGAAGCGATATTAGATTCTTTAAAAGCAATATCTAATAATAATATTGTTAAAGTTAATATTATTGCATCTGGAATAGGAGCAATTACGGAAACTGATGCATATTTAAGCTTAACAACAACATCTATTTTAGTAGGATTTAATGTTCGAGCTGATATTTCAGCAAAAAAGATTATAGAATTAGAAAACTTAAATGTTAAATATTATTCAATAATATATGATTTAATTAATGATATTAAAGCAGTTATGTCAGGATTATCAGTACCTGCTAACAAACAAATAGTAATTGGATTAGCAGAAGTTAGAAGTATATTTAAAGCACCTAAATTTGGATTAATAGCTGGATGCATGGTAAAAGAAGGAATCATCAAAAAAACTAATCCTATACGAGTATTACGTAATAATATTGTTATATATGAAGGGGAATTGGAATCTTTACGTCGATTTAAAGAAGATGTTTTAGAGGTGCGACATGGAATTGAATGTGGTATAGGAGTTAAAAATTATAATGATGTTCGTATAGGTGATATTATTGAAGTTTTTCAAGTGGTTAAAAAATAATTAATATCTTTTTATATCAAATTATATATTATATTTATAATTTTATATAAATATATTTATTTTTTATAGGAAATAATATGTTAAAAGACTTTAGTCGATCTATGAGATTAGAACGTAGTTTACATAAAGAAATTGCTATAATTATTCAAAAAAAAATAAGAGATCCTCGATTAAATTCTTTAATAACAATACTAGAAGTAAAATTATCTGCTGATTTAAGTCATGCTAAAATATTTTTTACGTGTTTACATGATCAGGATAAACATAGAATACAGTTAATTTTATGTATATTGCAAAAAGCTACAGGTTTTATTCGTTCGCTTATAAATAGAAACATATATTTACGCATTGTTCCTAATTTATGTTTTATTCACGATGTTTCTTTTTCTAACGGAACACTGATTTCTCAGCTTATTAAAAATAGTAAGATACGTTAATTTATAAAAATATTAACTTGATATGTATGTAGGTTAAAAATATGGATTATCAAAGTAATAAAAATAATTCTGGAATATTATTGCTAGATAAACCAAAAGGTATTTCATCTAACTGTACGCTACAGCATGTTAAAAAAATTTTTTGTGCTAAAAAAGTAGGATATACAGGTTCTTTGGATCCTTTAGCTACTGGAATTTTACCGATTTTATTTGGTCCAGCAACAAAATTTTCTAAATATTTGACAAATTCGATAAAAAAATATCATGTAATAGCACAATTAGGAGTAATGACTACTACCGGAGATTTGTCTGGATCCATCTTGCAGAATCGATCAGTACATACAACTGATCTTCATATTAGCTCTATTTTAAAAAGTTTTGTTGGAACAATAGAACAAATTCCACCTATGTTTTCAGCTATTAAATACTATGGAGTTCCGTTGTATAAATATGCCCGATTAGGCATAGTACTTCCTCTTAAAAAGAGAGAGGTAATAATTTATAAATTAAATTTTATTAAATATATAAATAACTTTTTGGAGTTTACGGTATCTTGTTCTAAGGGAACATATGTGCGTAGTTTAGTTCAAGATATTGGTAGACGATTAAAATGTGGTGCACATGTTGTTTTTTTGCGCCGAATAAAAGTAGGGCCTTATCATTCATCTCAATTAGTAGAATTATCTAATTTATATTTTGTAGAAAATAAAAATATAAATCAAATATATCGTTTTTATTTGTCTGGTATGTTGCGTACATTTTTATTACCCGTAAGTTCTATGTTTTTAAAATATCCTGTAATAAAATTGTTTCATGAAGATATAAAAAATTTTCAAAAAAATACAAGCATACCTTTATTGAAGATGTATAAGACAGGCTTGGTACGAGTAATTACAGGAATAAATAGTATATTTTTGGGGATTGGTATAATAACTAAATTAGGGATATTGATCCCAAAATGTGTTTTAATAAGTTAGATATTTATTATGAGTAATTAAAAAATTTATTTAATTGTTGTTTAGGATAAATTTTTTTGTGGAGTTTATATATGGTAAAAAATACATTAGAAATAAAAAATTTAATTTTAAAATATGGTAATTTGTATAATAATAGTGGTCATTCATCAGTACAAATTGCTTTATTAACAAGAAAGATAAATTATTTGCAAAAACATTTTACTAAACACAAAGAAGATCATTGTGGTCGTAGAGGTTTATTAAAAATGGTTTCTCTGCGTAGAAAATTATTAGATTATATAAAATTAAAAAAACACTCCAGTTATCTTTTTTTGATTAAAGATCTTGGTTTACGTTATTAACGTATTATAAAACAATTATTTATAATATTAAAATTTATTAAAAATAGAGTATAATTTACGTAAAGAAAAGAGCTGTTTCAGCTCTTTTCTTTACGTATATAAATGTTGTTAAAACTGTAATTTTGTTTTTTTATCATAAAATATAATTTTTATATTTTTTAATGTCTTTTAAATTAATTTATCTTTATTTAAGGATGTAGATTTTGTTAAAACCAATTGTACATACATTTAAATACGGTAAACATTCTGTTAGTTTGGAAACTGGAATGATAGCTCGACAAGCTACTGCTTCGGTTTTAGCTAGTATGGATGATACTACCGCTCTGATTACTGTAGTAAGTAGTACAACTCCAGTTTTATCTGGACAAAAATTTTTTCCATTGATTGTAAATTATCAAGAACGTACATATGCTGCTGGTAGAATTCCTGGTGGATTTTTTCGTCGAGAAGGAAGACCGAGTGAAAATGAAATTTTAATTTCTAGATTAATTGACAGACCTATTCGTCCTTTGTTTCCTAAAGAATTTTTAAATGAAGTGCAAATTATTGTAACAGTTATTTCAGTAAACCCTCAAATTAATCCAGATATAATTTCTATTATTGGAGTATCTGCTGCTTTATGTATATCCGGCCTACCGTTCTCAGGTCCTATAGGAGCAGCTCGTGTTGGGTTAATCGATAATGAATATATTTTAAATCCATCAGTGGAAATTATTAAAAATAGTTGTTTAGATTTGATAGTTTCGGGAACAAAAAAAACTATTTTAATGGTTGAAGCAGAAGCTAATATATTGTCTGAAGAAAATATTTTGCAAGCTATTTTATTTGGTCATGAAAAACAAAAATTGTTAATCGATAACATTTTTACGTTTTCTAAAAAAGCTAATAAATTTCCTAACGTTAATTTTACTGAAAATGCATCTGACAGAACTTTGTATAATTTAATAGCTAAAAAATTTAGTAAAGATATTGAATCAGCATATCGTGTTTTTATAAAACAAGATCGGTTAAGTAAATTAAATGATATTAAGCAAAAAATAATTATAGATTTATTGAGCGAAGACAATTCTTTAACGAATTTAAAAATTGAAGAAAATATTTATGCTCTAGAACGTAATATAGTTCGTCAGCGTATTTTAAAAGACAATGTAAGAATTGATAGTCGTATGAATGATATAATTAGACCAATTGATGTCAGAACAGGCGTTCTTCCCCGCGTTCATGGATCTGCTTTATTCACCAGAGGAGAAACACAAGCGTTGGTTTCAGCAACCCTAGGAACGTCTAGAGACGCGCAAAACTTAGACGATCTTTTAGGAGATAGGACTGATAATTTTATATTTCATTACAATTTTCCTCCTTACTCTGTAGGAGAAATAGGAATAGTAGGGTCGCCGAAAAGAAGAGAAATAGGTCACGGAAAATTAGCTAAGCGTAGTTTTGTAGCAGTTATGCCAAATATTGAAGAATTTCCATACACAATCCGTTTGGTTTCTGAGATTACAGAATCTAATGGATCATCTTCTATGGCTTCTGTATGTGGTGCATCTTTAGCTTTAATGGATGCAGGAGTTCCCATTAAATCAGCTATAGCAGGAATTGCTATGGGTTTAATAAAAGAAAAAAATACTTATGTTATTTTATCAGATATTTTGGGAGATGAAGATTACTTAGGTGATATGGATTTTAAAGTAGCTGGAAGTAGAATCGGAATTACTGCATTGCAGATGGATATAAAAATTTCTGGTATTACAAGTGATATTATTAAAGATGCTTTATATCAAGCAAAATTTGCTAGGTTAAAAATATTAGATATTATGGAAGCTACTTTAGAAATACCTAGAAGTGATATTTCAAAATTTGCACCCAGAATATATACGATGAAAATTAATCCAGAAAAAATTAAAAATGTTATCGGGAAAGGAGGATCCACTATTAGAATGCTTACTGAAGAAACCGGTACTGTTATTGAAATTAAAGATGACGGAATAGTAAAAATATCAGCTACTGTAGGTGAAAAAGCTAAGCATGCTATTCGTAGAATTAAAGAAATTACGGAAGATATTATAATTGGAAAAGTTTATTCAGGTAAGGTAACACGTATTTTAGATTTTGGAGCATTTGTTTCTGTTGGTTTTGGAAAAGAAGGATTAATACATATTTCACAGATTTCACATAAAAGAATAGATAAAGTATCTGATTATTTAAAAATAGATCAAATTGTTTCAGTAAGAGTTTTAGAAATAGATCGACAAGGAAGAATTCGTTTAAGTATGAAAAATACTGATATATCAAATAAAATATAAATTTATGTAATATGTATTACATATTTTATCAGATAGACAGACTATCTTATTACTAATATTTATTGTATAATGAATCTTATTAGTTTATTTATAAATATTCAGTATTTTTATATTTTAATTTTATTGAATATGTTTATTTTTTTTAAAAATTTATATACGTTCAATTTAACCGGTTCATACATTTTTAATGAAAATATATAATAATTTTCATCATGAGTGATGTAGTATACTGGTCGTGATTGTAACATAAAGAGGCTTATACTCTGCATGACTCAAATTCATCATTCTTTTTCTATTTTTGGGCTAAATTCTTATTTATTAAAATCTTTAGAACAATTAGGATATGTAAAACCTTCACCTATTCAATCTGCCTGTATTCCTTACCTCCTAATGGGAAACGATGTACTTGGAATGGCTCAAACAGGTAGCGGTAAAACAGCTGCTTTTGCACTACCATTACTCAATAACATTAATTTTTCTTTAAAATATCCTCAAATATTAGTCTTAGTACCTACAAGAGAACTTGCTATACAGGTGGCAAAAGCTTTTTCTGATTTTTCTAAATATCTTTTTGGTGTTAAAGTATTAGCTTTGTATGGTGGTCAAAGATATGATATTCAATTACAAATTCTTAGACAAGGACCGCAAATTATTGTAGGTACACCCGGTCGTTTATTGGATCATTTAAAGCGCGGAACATTAAATTTAGTACATTTAAAAAGTTTAGTTTTAGATGAAGCTGATGAAATGTTACGAATGGGTTTTATAGAAGATGTAGAAAATATTATGTCAAAAATTCCAAAAAAACATCAAACAGCTTTATTTTCTGCTACTATGCCTAATATAATTCGTAGAATATCTAAACGGTTTATGGATAATCCAAAAGAAATTAAAATACAGTCTACTGGTATCACACGTCCAGATATACAACAAAGTTATTGGATTGTACGTGGAAAAAAAACTGATGCTTTAATTAGATTTTTAGAAGTTGAAGATTTTTCTGCTACTATCATTTTTGTTCGAACTAAAAATGCTACTTTGGAAGTATCAGAAGCACTAGAAAAACATGGATATAATAGCGCTGCATTAAATGGCGATATGAATCAATCGTTACGAGAACAAACGTTAGACAGATTAAAAACGGGTAAATTAGATATATTAATTGCTACGGATGTTGCTGCACGTGGTTTAGATGTGGATCGTATTAGTTTTGTTATTAACTATGATATACCTATGGATTCCGAATCATATGTTCATCGTATTGGTCGTACTGGTCGTGCAGGAAGAGCAGGAAGAGCTTTATTATTCGTAGAATATCGTGAACGAAGATTATTAAACAATATTGAAAGAACTATTAAACATTCTATTAAAGAAACAGAATTACCAAAATCTGAGCTTGTTGTACAACGTAGATTACAAATTATTTCAGAGAAAATACAACAGCAATTAAATAGTTCAGATTTAAAATTATATAAATTACTTGTATCAAAATTAAATTTAAAAGATGGTTGGAATTTTGAAAATTTATCAGCAGCATTGCTAAAATTAGTTCAAGGTGAACGACCTTTGATTATTCCTCCTGATAAACGTTATTCACCTTTATCTTTTAATCATAATTATTCAACAGGTATACATAATGTACGTAAGTTCAATAATAAAAAGATAAATCCAAATTCTCGTTTTGTACACGAACGAAAGAAGCTTGAAAATATGACATTGTATCGTATTGAAGTAGGTAAAAATGATGGTATAGAGGTACGTCATATTGTTGGAGCTGTTGCAAATGAAGGAGATATTAGTAGTCGATTAATAGGAGCTATTAGATTATTTACAACCTATTCTACTATTGAATTGCCTAAAAATCATTCTAGACGATTACTTGCTTGTTTATTACGTACACGTATTTTAAATAAACCTATTAATATTAAACCTATAACGTATTCATCGTTACGGGAAAATAAAAAATCTTTAACTTTTAGACATCGAAAAAGTAATACAAAGCGTACTTTCTAGCTTTTTATACGATATAAGTGAATGTAAAACTAATTAGTATATTAATTTTATGCCACGTAGTGGCATATTTATTTATTCTAAAAGATAGATGCTATTGCTTCAAT
The DNA here is from genome assembly GCF_900128595.1 of Buchnera aphidicola (Cinara pseudotaxifoliae). NCBI lineage: Bacteria > Pseudomonadati > Pseudomonadota > Gammaproteobacteria > Enterobacterales > Erwiniaceae > Buchnera > Buchnera aphidicola. The sequence continues at coordinate 285,049 of NZ_LT635893.1, read as the reverse complement.
TTCTATACATACTTTTTCGGGTAGTTCGGAGACTCCTACACATGATCGTGCTGGATATCGGTTAGTATATTTATTGAAAAAATTTTGATAGGATAAATTAATTTCTTTTAATTTATCCATTTTAGTTGTAAAAATAGTAATTTTAATGATATTTTTTACACTTAATTGATTTTCAAGTAATAATAAATTTATTTTTTTTAATGCTAAGGTAGTTTGTTCTGATATGCATTTAGGTATAATTTTTGTATTTTTATTTATTGGAATTTGACCTGAAATAAAAAGTAAATTGTTCGCTTGTCTTATAGAAGAATATGGTCCAAATACAGTATTTAAAATATTTTTTGTCTTTAGCATATATGTTTCCGTTTCATTTTATTTGTTTATTTATATTATAATAATAATATTGTATAAATAGGTTATAGAAGTATAGTTTTTTTTAGTTTTTATTTTTAAAAAAAATTTTTTTTGATAAACATGATATTAATAAAGCTTTAATTGTATGTAATCGATTTTCTGATTGTTGAAAACTGATATTAACAGGAGAATTAAAAACTTCATTACTAATTTCTAATCCATTATTAATATTAAATTGATTATGGATTTCTAATCCTAAAGAAGATTGTTTATCGTGTAATGCTGGTAAACAGTGTAACACTTTAACGTTAGAATTTTTAGTCATATCTAACATGTTTTGATTCACTTGGTAAGGATATAGAGCGTTTATTTTTTTTTTCCAAACATCTTTATTTTCTCCCATAGAAACCCATACATCGGTATAAATAAAATCAACATTTTCTACGCCTTTTTTAACATCATTAGTAAATGATATGTTAGTGTTATTTATTTTTTTTTTGTTTGATTTTAATAAAAAAATTTTTTTAGGTTGATATATCTTAGGAGATATAATATTTATTTTTAATTTCATAAAAGTAGCTGCATCTAATAGTGTATTTGCTATATTGTTTTGAGCATCTCCTACGTATGCGCATCGAATGTCTTGTAATTTTTTATTGGGACAAGCTTCTATCATAGTAAACAAATCCGCTAAAATTTGAGTAGGGTGAAAAGTATTGGTTAAACCATTCCAAACTGGTTTATTTGAATATTTTTTTAAATTTTGAAGAATATTATCATAATAACCTCGATACTGAATTCCGTCGTACATTTGACCTAGTATTTTAGCGGAATCTTGAATAGATTCTTTGTATCCAATGTGGGTATCATTAGGACCAATATATGTAGTATAAGCTCCTTGGTCATTAGCAGCGATCTCAAAAGCACATCTAGTTCTAGTAGATTGTTTTTCAAAAATTAATACTATTTTTTTTCCTTTTAAGTGTTTTTGTTCCGTATTATTATGTTTTTGACGTTTTACCAGTTTAGATAATTTTATTAAATATAAAATCTCTTCGTATGTAAAATCTGAAAATTTTAAAAAACTTTTTTGATACAGTGTTTTCATTATAGACCTCGTATATATAAAATTTTTTCATTAATAAAAGAATAGATTACATCCTACGTTTTTTATAAATAATGGTTTTTTATGTATTCAGAAAACATGAATTCTTAATTTATGTGTTGGTTTTTGTGTATAAAAATTTTTAAAATTTAAATTAATTTTGATATTTTTGTAAAAAAAAAGATTATAATTTAGAATGTGTTAACACTATTTCTATAGTAAAAATATTGTTTTTTAAAAGATTTTTATTTGCATATTTTGTATATATGTAGTATATAAAATATTTTTGATATATTCTTATGAATATAAGTTCTTTTTATCATTTATAACTCAAAATATTTTTAAAATTTAAATATTTTTTTTATATAACTATATTGTTATTTCATTGATAATAACATTATTATGTTTTACAATATATTTTTATGTAGCAATAAGTATTATAAATATAATTATATATATAGAAATTATGACTTTTTTTATAAAGATTTATATTTTATTAATGTAATAATTTTATATATACAAATTAGCCTTATAACTTAATAATATAAAAATCATATTTTAAAATTATTATACAGCACTTTTGTTTATGTTGTTCACATAAATAATATAATTTTTTAATTAAATCATTTTGTAAATGTAAATTTTTATAATTAAGTATTAATTGATATTTCTAATATCAGATAAAATCTATATAATAACTATAATTAGATTTAATATGAAATATTAATTAAATTATTTTTTTAACGTAAGATAGCTATTAAATATGAATTTTTAAATATTAATAATATTTACTTTTTTTCATAAATATACAGTTATATAAATAATTATTTTTAAAAATTTTTTATTGATATTTATTAAATTGTTTTTTTTAACATGTTACTTTTATATTAAAGAATATGTATTTTTGATATTTAACTTTAATACAATAATATTATTTAATTTAAAATAACTAAATAGATATAGCAGAACTATGGATAAAAACTATAATTTCAAATTAGTAGAAGAAAAAATACAGAAGTACTGGAAAAAAAATCAGTTTATTGATTATATTAATAATAATATAAAAGATAAAAATTTTTGTATTATGGTTCCTCCTCCAAATATAACTGGTTATTTACATATGGGTCATGCGTTCCAGCAAACTATTATGGATGTAATAACACGATATCAACATATGTCTGGAAAAAATACATTACTACAATTAGGAACAGATCACGCTGGTATAGCAACACAAATGGTAGTAGAAAAGAATTTATTAGTTCAAGAAGGAAAAGACAAGAATGCATATTCTAGAGAAGAATTTATAAATAAAGTTTATATTTGGAAAAAAAAATCAGAATCAATGATGTTTAACCAAATAAAAAGATTAGGTTATTTAATTAATTGGAATACCGTGTGTTTTACATTAGATTCAAATTTTTCAAAAGCAATTAACAAAGTTTTTGTTATTTTATATAAAGAAGGATTAATTTATAAGCATAAAAAATTAGTATATTGGGATCCAAAATTTAAAACAGTAGTTTCTGATTTAGAAGTTGAAAATCGTATTAGTAATAATACAATGTGGTATATTAAATATTTTTTAAAATCTGAAAGTAGAGACACGGATTCATCTAGTAAAACTAGCCTGGTTATTGCAACTACACGACCAGAAACATTATTAGGAGATACAGCTGTAGCTGTTCATTCAAAAGATATAAGATATAAAAAATACATTGGTTGTCAGGTTATAGTTCCTATAGTAAATCGTATTATTCCAATAATTAGTGATGATTCAATCGATATGACTAAAGGTACCGGGTGTATGAAAGTAACACCTGCTCATGATTTTAATGATTATGAAATTGGTATACGTAATAAGTTACCTATGATTGATATTTTTACAAAAAATGGAAGAATATTAAAAAAACTAAATATTTTTGACTATAAAGGAAAACATATTAGCAGAATTGATAATTCTATTCCTAAAAATTTGCAAAATTTAGACCGTTTTATTGCGCGAGAAAAAATTTTATTTACATTAAAAAAATTAAATGTATTGAAAAAATCTAATATATGTACAGGCACCATACCATATGGAGATAGAAGTGAAGTAATTCTAGAACCTAGATTAACGAATCAATGGTATTTGAGTACTAAAGTATTATCTCGGGAAGCTATTAGGTCTGTAAAAGAAAAAAAAATTATCTTTATACCAAAACAGTATAAAAATATGTTTTTATCTTGGATGAATAATATTCAAGATTGGTGTATTTCACGTCAGTTATGGTGGGGACATAGAATTCCAGTATGGTATGATGCAAAAAACAACATTTATGTAGGTAAAAATGAAAAATCTGTTAGAAAAAAATATTCTTTAGATAAAAATATAGTGCTAACACAAGATCCAGACGTACTAGACACTTGGTTTTCCTCTAGTTTGTGGACATTTGCTGGTTTAGGTTGGCCGAAAGATGATAAAAAATTAAAAATGTTTCATCCGACTGACGTTTTAGTTTGTGGTTTTGACATCATTTTTTTCTGGATTGCTCGTATGATTATGTTAACTATGCATGTTATCAAAGATAAGTACGGAAAATCTCAAATTCCTTTTAAAAAAGTATATATAACTGGATTAATAAGAGATGAACATGGTAGAAAAATGTCTAAATCTTACGGTAATGTTTTAGATCCTTTGGATATTATTGATGGAATTAGTTTAAAAAAATTAATAAAAAAAAGAACAAATAATTTAATTCATTCAAAAACAATTGATTTTATTAAAAAAAATACTATAAAAAACTTTCCACAAGGTATTTCTGCGCATAGCATTGATGCTGTTCGATATACTTTTTTATCCTTAGCATCTACAAGTAGAAACATTCATTGGGATATGAATCGATTAAAAGGTTATCAAAATTTCTGCAATAAACTTTGGAACGCTAGTCGTTTTGTTATTAAAAATATTAAAAATAATGTATTTATAAAAAAAAATTTTTCTACTCTATTATTAGATCAATGGATTTATGCTAAATTTAATAATGTTGTTAAAAAATATCATTTTTTTTTAGAATTATTTCGATTTGATCGTTTATCATCATTATTATATAAATTTGTATGGCGTATATTTTGTGATCAATATTTAGAGATGATTAAACCTATTATATATAATGGTTCAGAATATGAAAAAAAGTTAATTAAAAATACTTTATTTCAAATTTTAAGTTCTTTGATTCTATTAATACATCCTATTATGCCATTTATTACGGTATATATTTGGAATATTTTAGACAAGATAAATACAATTTTTGATTCATCTATTCTTTTAAATCCAATTCCTCAATATAGGATTTTACTAAATAATAGAACTGTTATTAAATTTATGTCTTGGTTTAAAAAAATTATTTCTGTATTAAGGTTTATTCGAATAGATACAAAAGTTAAATATACAACTTTGTTAACAGTATATTTTAAAAATGTTTCTTTAAGAAAAAGAATTTTTTTATTAGAACATAATTTTATGTTAAAAAAAATTGCTTATTTAGATTGCTTAACGGAGATTAAAGTAACTGGTAAATTACCTCCTTCTATAATACGGATTATTGATAATGTAGAGATATTTGTTATATTAGATTCTAAACTAAATATACATGTAGAGATAAATAGATTGAATAAAAAAATCAAATCTATTAAAATTAAAATTAATGTGATTAAAAATTTATTAATAAATAAAAAATTTTTAAAAAAAGCACCTACATCTTTTATTTTAGAAAAAAAACACTTGTTAGAGACTCTTCAAAGTTCTTTGTATAAAATTAATAATCAAAAAAAAATTTTATTACAGAAACAATCAACATGAATATTTTTTTTTGATATGTATATATTATATGGATTAATAGTTTATTTTATACGTATATAATACTAATTAGATTTTTTAAAACAAATTGGTTGTCATTGTGCACAAAATTAAAAAAATTTCTTCAAATATGAATTTGAAAAATGTTTATTTACATTCTATTGATAGTAGACGTGTTATTTTATCTTTTTATAAATATTTTTGTATCGTTAATCCTTTAAAATTGTTTTTTTTTCTAAAATCAAATTTAGTAGATAAAAATGTTTTAGGTAGAATTTATATTTCTAAAGAAGGAATAAATGCTACGATTAGTATTCCTTTTTCAAAATATAAATATATTACACGATTTTTTAAAAAAATTGATACAAAAACAAAAAAAATGTATATAAATTATACCTTTGAAAATAAACAAATGGCTTTTTGGGATTTAAGAATAAAAATTAAAAAACAAATTATTTCCAGTAACGTTAAAAATTTTTGTTTTTTTAAAGGTAATAAAGGGATATATTTAAATGCATTTTTAGTTAATCAATACTTTGTTAGTAAGGATTGTATTTTTTTTGATATGCGTAATGATTATGAATATGAAATTGGGCATTTTAGTAATGCAGTAACTATACCATCAAAAACTTTTCGTGATCAATTACAACAATTACCAAAGTTCTTAGAGCCATATAGAAATAAAAAAATAGTAATGTATTGTACAGGGGGTGTACGTTGCGAAAAATCTACTGCTTTATTAAGGCATCATGGCTTTTCTTATGTTTATCATATATATGGAGGAATTTTAAGTTATATTAAGCAAGTTCAAAAATATAATTTACCTAATTATTTTAAAGGAAAAATCTTTGTTTTTGATGAACGTTTGTCGAAAAAAATTACTGATGATGTTTTTTCTGTTTGTATAAATTGTCAACAAGACACTGATCGTATTCATATCAATTGTTTTAATAATTCTTGTCATCGTTTATTTATTCAATGTATACAATGTTCAGTTCAGTTAAACTCATGTTGTTGTTTAGACTGTAAAAATCAATTACATAAAGATACTTGATATTCTGAAAGTGATTTTTTAATACATTTTTAAAAATCACAATGATCTATATGATTTTGTATTATTACATAAAATATATACTAATATCACTCATATTAATAAAAGTTATTTTTGTATATGATGATTGATTTACGATTGTAAATATATATAATTTATATAAATACAATAGGTCTTTTATACAAGAAAATATTAATGTAGTTTTTTAATAATTATTAAAAATTTTTTAACATATCACTTAATTTGGTTTTGTAAGTGAAAAAAAGATATGTAATAAAACAAGTATAATAGATATTATTTACATTTTATTCATTAAATAATTTATATATGTTATATATGAATAGTAATAAATTAAAAAAATTATAAATTAAATTAATGATAATTTAGGTAAATATATATTAATTAAAAAAAGTGTTACTTGTAACATATAAGTATGAATTTTTTTTTAAACCTTAAATATACGGATAGATTTTTAGTATTATTAAGTTGATTTGATAAAACCGCACCACTTAGCGATAAGTATATTAGATCAGTCAAAGTATAATTAATATTAATACATATAAAAAATTTGTGTTGAATAATTACAGAAAATTATATACGTGTTATTAAAATATATATGTTATAAAATAGGAAGTGATTATGAAAAAAATCTCTATATTAGACATTTACAATCAAAATAATCATTTAAATAAATTAATTACTATTAATGGTTGGATACGTAATAATAGATATTCTAAAATCGGAATATCTTTTCTAACTGTATATGACGGATCTTCTACGTCCACAATACAAGTAATAGTAAAAAAAATTCTATATAATTATTTTACAGAAATTATTAAATTAACTGTTGGTTGTTCAGTTATAATTTCTGGTTATTTAAAATTGTCTAAAGGAAATTTACAAGCATATGAGATTCATGCTTGTCATATAAAAGTTTTGGGATGGATAGATCATCCAGAGAAGTATCCTATGTCTGCAAAAAAACATAGTATCGAACATATTAGAAATTATTGTCATTTACGTCCACGAACTAATTTAATTGGAGTAATTTCTAGAATCAGAAATGTAGTATTTCAGTCGTTAAATCAGTTTTTAAATAATTTTGGTTATTTATGGGTATCTACTCCGATTATTACTAGTATTGATGCTGAAGGGGCTGGATCTATGTTTAAAGTGTCTATGTTAGATGAGAATAATTCTAATAATCAAATTAATTATATAAGAAAAGAAAATGAGTTTTTTAAAAAAAAGGTTTTTTTAACTGTTTCTGGTCAGTTAACTCTAGAATCTTATGCTTGTGCATTATCTAAAGTATATTCTTTTGGTCCTACTTTTAGAGCAGAAAATTCTAATACAAAAAAACATTTAACTGAATTTTGGATGTTAGAAGTGGAGAAGTCTTTTTCAGATATTAATGATATTTCAGCTTTTTCTGAATGTTTATTGAAAAATTCTATTGCAGATGTATTAAATAATTGTGTTTCAGAATTGCTTTTTTTGCAAAAAAAAGTTGATAAAACCATAATTAATCGATTAAATAAATTTTTGGAAATTGATTTTATCCAAGTGGAATACACTGATGTTATTGATATTTTATTAAAAAATAAAAATATTTTTGATGAAGATATATTTTGGGGAAAAGATTTATCTTCTAGTCAAGAAAAATATTTAGTAAATGATTATTTTAAATCTTCAGTAATAATACGAAATTATCCAAAGAAATTAAAAGCTTTTTATATGCGAGTAAACGATGACAAGAGTACAGTTTCTGCTTTTGATATAATAATTCCGCGAGTAGGTGAAATTATAGGAGGTTCTGAAAGAGAAGATAGAATTGATTATTTAGATAATAGAATGCAAGAAATAGGATTAAATAATAAAAATTATGATTGGTATAAAGATTTAAGAAGATACGGAACAGTTCCGCACGCTGGTTTTGGTTTAGGATTAGAAAGATTAATATTATTTATTACTGGTATTAATAATATTAGAGAAGTTATTCCTTTTCCTAGAACAGTGGGGCATGCGGATTTCTAAATTTTTTTAAAGATAAAATATATATACAATTTTATTTTTTTTATGTAAATGCACATTAATTTTATTTATATATGATTAAACCTATATAATAAAATATATGTATTTATATACATCAGTACAGTTGTGTGCATTGTTTTATTTAATATATTTTTATAAAAAATGATATGTTTATATATGTGTAACATAGTTGTATGTTAATATATATTTTTAATAAAAATTTATAAAATATATTTTTAATCATTGATTTTTTATAAAAAATAAAATATTTAATTTAATTGAATGTTTTGTAATTATTTAATATTTATTGTATAGATAAAATATATAAATATATTTATAAAAATTAAGGTTTTTGTTTATTAATAAACATTTTGACTGACTTTTTGTAAAAAGATTTAATACATATAGCGCTATAAAGCACATACGTAGTTAACATTAAATATTTTTATTTAATCATTTTTTAAATTAATATTGTCAATGTAATTAATAACTTTAATAATGTTGATTTTATATAATATTTTTTATAGTTTTTTTTATATTAAATCAATAATTTTAGTTATATATTTTTTTTTAATATTAAACAATTTAAAAAAATTATTGTTTAAAGTATTAGTAAATTTTGTAAAATCAATTTTTAAATATTTTTGAATAGTTTTTGCGATATAATATAAAAAGGATGGCTGATTAGTTACTCCTCTGTGGGGCTCCGGAGATAAATACGGTGCATCTGTTTCTATGCATAATCTATCTAAAGGTATAAATTGTAATACTTTTCTTAAATCATTGGATTTTTTAAATGTAATAATTCCGGAAAATGATATATAGAATCCGGCATCTAAAAATTTTCTTGCTGTATCTATTGTTCCTGTAAAAGAATGTATTATTCCAGAATATGATTGATTTTTATTTGAATTTAATGATTGAAATATTTCATGATCGGCGCATCTATTATGAATAATTAGAGGTTTTTTAGTTTTATTAGATATATATAAATGATATTTGAATAATTCAATTTGCTGATTTTTATTTTCTATAGATCGATAAAAATCTAATCCTGTTTCTCCAATTGCAATAACTTTTTTTTTTTGGACAGTGACTGCATTTTTTTTAAATCATTATTCGTATGTTGATCATTAGGATGTAAACCGCATGCTAATAAAATATTTTTGTAAGTGTACGTATATTTATATAAATTATAAAAATCTGCAATGGAAGTAGATACAGATAAAAATAATTTTATATTATTTTTGTATGCTTTTTTTAGGATATAATTTAATTTGTTAGGTTTATTGGTATTATCTATACGATTAATATGACAATGAGTATCTATTAAAAACATTTTAAAAATTCCTATATTTTTTTAATTAAAATTTTATTTATGTAATATTTTCATCCATGACAAAATTTGTTCTATTAATATTAATTTTTTATCTAGTTTATGGGAAGTAGATAATATTTGTTGGAAGTTAATCCAAGATATTAAATTATTTTTTAGTACATTAAAGTTATTTATATCTGCAATTTTTTTGATTAATTTAAATTGATCTAAATTTTTAATTGTATTTTTATGACACGTGTTATATTTTATAGTATCTAATAATAGATAACAAATTAAAGTTGTAATAATTTTTTCATCATAGTTTAATACTACGTTCCATAAATCATTATCGTTTTTTTTATCAATATATTTATGTATTGCATGCATCAACATGTTTCTTTGTTTAAAGGCGTTACTTGTTAAAAATTTTTGAGTAGATATAGGAGTATTATTATTTATTCGCAATGCTGTTAATAATTGTATAAAATTAAATTTTTTATTTTTTTTTTTTAACCATGAAATAGCACTATTTTCTAGTGGTGCGTTTATATAATATATAGTTGATCTACTTTTTATAGTATTAATAACTTGTGTAATGTTTCTTGTATGTAAAAAAAATATAGTATTTTTGGGAGGTTCTTCTAAAGTTTTTAACAAAGCGTTTTTAGCTTCTAGAGTACAAGAATTAATATTTGAAAAATAGACTATTTTACATCCACCATGTTGTGATGTTTGATATAAATTTTTAATTATATCTCGAATTATATTAATTCCAATATTTTTATACTGAGAAATATGATTAACATTATAAAAATCAGGATGATTTTTTTTTTTTATTAAAAAACATGATGTGCATTTTTTACAATTGATAAATTTATTTTTATGTAAACATAAAATCCATTTAGAAACATTAAAGATTAATTTTGAAATTCCTATACCAGTAGGTGCTTGAATTAAATTTATTGGATGTAATGAATTTTTATGATATTTTTTGACAAAATTTAAATATTGAGCGATTAACCAAGGATATTTATTCATGTGTATATATTTTATTTGTTTTTTTTTAGTTCATTACTAATATATGTAACGAGATTTTGTATAGATTTTATTTCTTCTGGATTCATATCAAATAATTCAATATTAAACTCTTCTTCTAATAACATGATTAATTCAATAAAATCTAGTGAATCTGCTTGCAAATCTTTTTTAAGATCACTAGATAAAGAAATATTTTTATTGTTTATCCGGAATTGTTTTTTAATAATTTTTATTATTCTATCACAGATATTTCTCATATAATATTTTCCTGTGTGTTTAATAATTGTTAAAACAAATTCTTTAAATAAAATTTAAATTTATGTAAATGATAATTTATATAATAAAATCAATAAACATACCTCCATTTACATGAATGTTTTGACCAGTTATATATGAAGATTTTTTTGACGATAAAAAAGATACAACGTAAGCAACATCTTGAGTATTCCCAAAACGACCCACAGGTATTTTTTTTAAAATTTCTTCTTTTTTTGAAGATAGTATTTTTTTTGTCATATCCGTACATATATATCCAGGAGAAACTGTATTAACAGTGATTCCTTTTGATGCTACTTCTAAAGCTAAGGATTTCGAAAATCCGATTAGACCAGATTTAGAAGCCGTATAATTAGTTTGTCCAATTTGCCCTATATAACTTGATACTGAACTAAGTACTATTATTCTTCCATATCTTTGCTTAACCATAGGAGGCAAAATTATTTTTGTAGCATGAAATATTGCAGATAAATTAATATCAATTACATCATTCCAATAGGAATCATGCATCTTAAGTAGGATACTGTCTTGTATGATACCTGCGTTATGTACAAATATATCGATTATTTTAAATTTTTTAATTAATTGTTGAATTTTTTTTTTTGCTTCTATGATTTTTAAAAAATTTATTAAAATACCAATTCCGTTTTTTTTAAATGTTTTTTTTATCGTACTTATTCCTTGTAGAGTTGTTGAAGTACCTATTACATATATTCCCGAATTTATTAATTCTGTCGAAATTGTTTTTCCAATACCTTTATTAGCTCCTGTTACTAATGCTATTTTTTTTTTCATAATTTTTTTAATATATTGATTATAGATAATAATTTTTGGTTATTATTAGTCGAATACGATGAAACTTTACGATATTCTTTATTTAAATTTGTTAAAACTTGACCCAAACCTATTTCAATAAAAATATCAATATTCATGGAAATTATTTTAGCAATACATTGTTTCCAGTGTACTATTTTATATATTTGTTTTAGTAATGAAACATATATATCTTCTTCAGAAGTTAAAATCGTAGCATGATAAGTATCAATGATAGGATATTTTCCTTTAAATATTTTTATTTTTTTTAAAGAGCTAGAGAATTTTTTTGTATAATTCTTCATAAGAATACAATGTGATGCAATTGGTATAGGCAATTGTATTACTTTTACATATAATTGTTTTTTGAATATTTGACCAGCCGTATATACTGCTGAATAATGTCCTGTTATTACTACTTGTGTATTAGAATTAATAATAGAAACAAATACTTTTTTTTTATTTGAGATTAACGAACAAATTTCTTTAATTAAAGTATAATTTAATCCAATTATAACCAATGTTAAGATTCGAGTATCTTTTATAGCCAACAACATTATTTTATGACGTATTTGTATAATTTTTAAAGCTTCTTGAAATAAGATATTATTATTACATACTAATGCCGAATATTGACCTAAACTGTGTCCTGCAAGAATAGATGGTTTCATGTGTGTGTGTTGATTTAATAATTTATATATTGCAACGGATGATATAAATATTAATAAGTGTATTTTTTTTCTTAAATACAAAGAATTATTTTTATTTTTTAAACAGTTATTATATATATTTTCATGTAATATATCAGAGGCTTCTTCAAATGTTTTTCTAATTATAGTGTATTTTTTAAAAAATAATTTTAAACAGTCTATATTAGATAATCCATATCCTGGAAAAATTAATGAAATTTTCTTCATAAGTTGAAGTACCTGGTGGTTCTATATACTATTATATAGTATATAGAAAAATATTTTGTTATATAAATATGATATAAATGTTATTTACAATAATTATTGATAGTAAAGATTATATGTTGATTTTTTTTAGTAAAATTATTAATATATATTAAATCAAATTACTTAATAAAATATAGAAATTTATTTCTTTGAAAAGAATTATTAGATTTTATATTTTATATAGATATAATTATATTATTATTACTGTATATTTTTAAATTATACAAAATTATTGATATTTATTTGATTATTTTTTGAGATTTTTTATGAAATAAAAATGTTTTCTTTCCTTTATAATAGCCTTTTTCAGTAATATGATGACGAATATGAATTTCTTTAGAAGCAGCATCTATAGATACTTTTCTCTCTAATACATGGTCGTGAGATCGTCTCATCCCTCTTTTTGAACGACTAGGTTTACTTTTTTGTACAGCCATTTTTTTTCCTTACTATAATTAAAAATTATTTTATTAATTTTTAATTTAAATATTTTATATATATTAATATTTTTAAAGATCATGGTAAATATATCAATTTAAAAATGATTAAATATATTTTTTTTTTGAAAATATTTTTAATAACTTTTTAAATTTTTTATCTAATTTAGCAGTTATAAAAATTTTTTCGTTGTTTAATGGATGATAAAAAAAAATTTTATAAGCGTGTAATAGCAACCTTCTGTCTTTTTTATCAATGATGTTTTTTTCTTTTTTGACGTTTCCATATTTTTGGTCAAAAACAACCGGATGTCCAAATTGTGAAGCGTGTACTCGAATTTGATGTGTACGTCCTGTTACTGGAATTATAGACATAAGGGTAGTATTATAGAAGTATTGAAAAATTTTAAAACGAGTGGTAGACGGTTTTCCGTTTTTATGCACACATACTTTTTTTTTTTGATGATCATTTTTTTTTTTAAGTAAGGGAAGATTAACAACAGTATTTTTTTTAGACCAGTGACCATGTAGTAATGCCAAATATTCTTTATGTATTAGTTTTTTTCTCAGGTTTTCATGCATTTTTTTTAAAATAGAACGTTTTTTTGCAATTATTAATATCCCAGATGTTTCTTTATCAATCCGATGAACTAATTCTAGAAATTCTAATTCTTGACGAATTTTTCTAAATACTTCTATCACGCCATAATTTATACCACTTCCTCCATGTACTGCGATTCCGTGTGGTTTATTAAAAATAATTAAATATTTATCTTCAAATAATATATTTTTTAAAAAAATATGAATTATTGATGGTGTTAAATGAATGTTTTTTTTTTTATCTCAATTTTTATTGAGTGCATGGTAAGAAAATCATGTATTTTTAACTTATAATATGGCTGTACTTTTTTTTTGTTAATTTTTATTTTTCCTACTCTTATACTACGATATATCATCCTTTTAGGTAATGTTTTAAAAGTTTTAAATAAAAAATTATCAATTCTTTGCTCTGACATATGTTGTGTAATGATAATAGAAATTGGTGTAGAATGAACAGTATTCATAGGTTACTTTTATAAAATTAAGGTTTATTAAAGACATGTATCTTATTGTGTATTAGTTATTTTAAATATAACAATCTTTACAATATATCAATATTTTTATATTTTAATATTAATTTAGACATTAATTATATTTTTTATAATTATAGTTAACATATTTTTAATTTATAATAAAATACTAGTATTATATAAATTTTTTATTTAGATAATAAATTATATGTAATATTGTATATGTTTATATACTAATGTAGTTTATTTTTAATATATATTTTGAGATATATATTAATATATATCTTAAAATATATATTTTGATATACATTGAATAATGAAATAATAACTTATTTTCTATACTTAATGAATTTTTATTTATAAATTTTTTATAGATATATTTATATTCATAATATTCATTAAAACTTGATTTTGTAATTTTCTATTTTTAGGCACTATAATTTCTATGGTACTACGATCTATAATAGTAGCTATATCGAAATAATGCATATTAATTGTATTATAAATTTTTTGCAACAATTGCCAATTTTTATGTTTTATTTTTAAAAAAATAATTCCATTTTGATGTTTACTAAGGACATCAGACATAGATTTTTCTATAATTGCTCCGTGAATTATTTTTTTTTGAGTCGGATTATCTATAGAATTTTTTTTTATATGATTTAGTTTTATATTTCTCCAATTCATAGATATGTTACCTTGAGCAACAGCATAAATTTTTTTATCTTTATCTTGTAAAGGAGTCATTAATAATGTTCCTCCGTTTAAACTACTAGCATTTCCAATAGAAGATACTGTAACGTCAATTTTTTTTCCAATGTGATTCCAAGGAGAAATTATAGCTGTTACTATTACAGCTGCTACATTTTTTGTCTGTATATTATTGTTATATTTTTTATATATTCCTAATTTTATTAACATATTATTTAAAGATTGACATGTAAATGGAATTTGTAATGTATCGTCTCCAGTTCCAGGTAATCCCGCTACTAATCCATATCCTATAAGTTGGATATTTTTGATACCAGAAATAGTTATTAAATTATGAATTTTTTTTGCTGATACACTTGATATATTGATTAGCAAGACAAACATGATTATTATATTTTTTAATATTGATATTTTTTTCATGTAATTAAATTATTTATTCAATACATAATATATATTTTTAATTAAAAATTTTTATTAAATTTTCAAAAAATTATATAAAAATTTTTTACAATAAAATAACATACTTTTTTTATTATTTTTATATATATATTTTATAACAAAATTAGATATTTTATAAGATTGGATAGAATCACTTAAATTGATTTTTTTTGGATTAATTACTCCGTGAAATTGTATTATTTGATGATGATTATTGATTAATATTTTTTTTTCTCCAAATACATTTAAATTTTTATTTTTAAGAATAGAAACTATTTTAACAGAAAATCGTAAATGTATTATATTATTTAAATATATTTTTTTTAAAGTAAATGGTTTTTTGGTTTTTTCTGATTCAGAGAAATATGAAATTTGTTTTTTTATTAAAAATAAATAGGAATATAATTTATGATATAATTTGTAATTATAGGTATTTTCAACAGTAGTGCTGATAGTATCATTCTCGTTACATATTATAGTGATAATATCACCAATTTTATAATTTTTATATGCAGTAAACCATGATAAATTGCTTGTTGTTGATTTTTTTTTTGTAATATAAGTAACTACTAATGGAGATGATTGTAAAATGTAAGATTGATTGTTAATAGTATAGTACGATATTGATGTATTATGTATGTTACATATTAATAACATATAACATAATATGTGTTTATAAATTAAAAAAAAATACTTCATTATTTCATATTATATCCTGTAATAACTATAGTTTTGTATCTGTATTATATTTTTATAAAAATTAGTAGATATTTTTAAAATTTATATTATTAAAGATATTTTTTTTATGTTGTATATATATAAAAAATAAATTTATATTTTTTTATAAATATGATGCATAATAATAATGCAGAATGTATAACTAACAGTTAGTAAGAATCTAGTGTCTGTTATTGTATAAAAATACAATTTATTTTTGTTTTTTTATATTAAATAAATTGTATTTTTTTGATTTTTTTTAAGATTAATGATCTTCTTGTTGTGCAGTCATATCAGATTCAATCAATCGAACTAATTTTAATGTGTTCATCAAATTTATCGTTTCTTTCTCATAATTTTGCATCATTGTTTCTTTTGACATTAATTTAGATTTAAGCTTTAAATCATTTTTTTTGTATTTTTCTAATCCTGAACTGTTTAAATCATACATTTTGCTGTTTTTTTGAGCTACAACATCGTTGTCATTTAATAAAGTAGATTTTAATTGTCCTAAAAAAATCGGTGCTTGACCTTTTTGATGATTATCTTCTTTAATTACAATTATTCCAGCGTTTTTTATTAGAATTTTTATTCCTACAGGAACTACTATAGGTCTATCATTGTTATCTAGTGCAGTGTAATTATCCATAGCTACTTCCCTTTTTTCGTTTATTGTGACATGCCCATCACGTATAAATCTTTCATAACCTTTATCGTCTAAAACAGAAAACCATCCAATTTCTGTATCATTGGAGTTTTTAGAAGATATATCAGAATTATCTGGTATTTTTACATGAATATCATCTGATTCTATGTTTTTTTTGTTTATTATTTTTCTACTGTCAGAAGTAATTTTTATATTATATATATATTTTTTTTGAAAATCAGTATCTACATTTTCAATTTTTTTATTATTAATAGCATCATTGTTTGTTGTATTTCTATCATCTAAAATAATTGTTGAGTATATTGTGTTATTCATGTATGTCTCCGTTTTTATTAAATGTTAAAAATTTTTAATTATACTTAATAGTTTAAAAATTTATAAATAAATATATTAGCATGTGTATACTCAAAATAGTATTTTTAATTAACATTAATTAATATTTTAATTTTTTATTTTTTACAGAAAATATAATATTTATAATATAAATATATTTTCCAATATCTATTCTATATATATAATAATTAATTATATCATGTATAAAAATTTTTGTTAATAAAAAAATAATTTTTTTGTCTTATAACTATAAATTCTAATTTTTTAATATAAAATTTCTATTTTCAGAATAATTTTATAATAAAAATTAAGAAATTTTATTTTGCATATCATACATGACAAAATTATTTTTTACAAATAGTAATTTATTTTTAATATATAAAATAATGTAATTTGACCATATTGTTATACACGTTGCTATTATTGTAGATAATTTTTATATCATTAAAAACATAGTTGTATATACCTATTTGTATAATAAAGATAGTAATAATGATTATTCAATATATTTATTGATACAAATATATATTTTACATGTTTAAATGTTATTAAATTATTTAAAATATATTTTCGTATTTTTTTTATATTTATAAATAATATTAATATTGTTGATATATAATATCTTTATAAAAGATATAAAATTTATTAACAATAAAACAAATATATCTATATTTTATATTTAATATTTTTGATAGTTAACTCAATATATAAATATATTAATAATTTCATAAATCAATTTTTTTGATATAAAAAATTATATATAATATTTAATTATTACATAAATTATATTTATTAAAATTTTTGTAGTATATGTGTATAAATACGATTAAAATATAAATATATTGAATTATTAAAAATTAATAAATATTTTAATATATATTATTTTTTATGTAAATATTGAAGTATTAATCATAAAAATATATTTTATTATATAAAAATTTTTTAATTTTTAGTTATGCTGACTATACCTCTTTTTTTTTGATTGGTTACGTTAAGAGTTAATTTTTATTTATTTAAAAATAAATAATATAAAATTTTATGTATACATAAAGGGATTTATTTTTTAAAATTTTAGATATTTATATTTTATTAGTTATATTTTATATAAATTTTTACTATGATTTTATTGTAAAAATTTTAATTATATTAAAATATGTAAATATATTATTTAATGATTATTAAATTTATTATATAAATTTATACAATTGTAATTTTTTGATGAAACATACAACACTTTGTGTGAATAACCCTTAATTGTTTTTTATTAATGCAATTATTAAAATATAAAAATAATAGTAAATGTGTATAAATGTAGTATTAATTATAACCTAATAACATTAAAAATGTTTTTTTTATATAGATATGTATAAAAAATTACAGTAATAATTATTATTATCTATAACAACAATGTTGTAGATTTTTATGTTAGTCGCATGTATAAATTTACATATTTTTTATTAAGATAAATAGTCTGTATACACTGTTTGTTTATATATATAGATTTGTAGAATTTACTGTCATGAACAGAATTTTTTTATTTATATTTTGATTTGTTTTTTTTATAAAATAATTTTTTTAAAAAAAATTATTGATGCACATTAATTTATGTAACATAATTTAGTATGAATATTTTAAATATATGAAAATAATAATTTGATATTTTATGTATTTTTAAGTAATTGCTAAAATAAAATATTGTTTATCCACTTGATTAAGTATTTTTTAAAAAATATTAATATTTTTATTATTTGATTTTCTTTATTGTTATCCTTGATATTAATTTTTAATTAATAACTGCATAAAATTTTTTTCTTGGTGTTTGTACACAAAATAATATTGTTATATTATTTTATATAAAAATTTTTTTTGTATGAAAAAGTGTATTTTAAAGATTTTTTATTAATATAAAATTAATATAGTGACTTGATATTATATTGAACAAATTGTATCATTAATTTGTTAATCTTAATTTTGTAAAACAAGTTAATTTGAAAATTAAATAATAAATTTAAACAATATGTATTTAAAAATTAATAATATTTATTATGATAAAACATTAATATATAATTTTTTATTAAATATAGTATTAATGTAATTTTTATTAAATCTTGTTATATATCTTGATATATTTTACAATAAATTAAAAATAATTTCAGTGAAAAATATTTTTTTTTATTTAAAATATACGATTTTTATTTGATAATTTTTAAAAAAATTCTTAAATAAGATAACATTTTCATGTTCTAAACGTTAATAAATGGAATGTATATGAACCAAATTACTATTATGTGTATTTTATTTGTATCTAGTTTTTTTCCAACAGCACATGCGAAATCTACATCTCACATAAGAAAGTGGAATTTTGGAATTCAAAGTAATACTTTACATCCAATGAAAATATTTAAACAATATAAGAGCCTATATTATGGAAATTATCATGATATAATAAGAGGTATTTTTGCATTACATCCAGGTATTTTCTCAAAATATCAATTTAATTCTCGTTTTCATTTAGAAGTAAAATCTAATATATTGGAACATATAACTAAAGATATTAAAAATAATGCATTCAGCACATACTTATCTACCGTAGAATACGCTGCTCGTGTTAATTATTCAATCAAAAAAAATATCAATTTTTACACTAAATTGGGCACAACATTAACCGCTGCCATTAATAATGATAAATTTGATGATACTTTAATATTACAAAAAAAAAAACAAATCAAACCTGTTTTTTCTATTGGATTAGAATATTTGTTAAGTCAATACTTAAATTGTAATATGAATATTGATTTAAACAAATCGTTTTATCAAATAAATTTAAACAATTTACTCAGTCTATTAAATATCGTGCATATAGGAATACATTGTAATATGTATCCTAAAATTAATTTAAAATATGATATTTTTAAAAAAATCAAAGGAAATTTATTTTTACAAAATGAGATGAATGCCAAATATATTAAAAATGTTATATATGCACATAAAAATGTTTCTTTTTTTTGTAATAGTTCTAAATTAACTCCTTCAGCATATGGTATCTTAAATAATTTAAAAAATAGAATATTGCATATAGGTAAAAAAAATGTTTTTTTGGTCGTTTCTAGTTGTAAAGATTTTATAGAAATTAATAATAAAAATTCAAAAATTCCTCTTAAACGTTCATTAGAGGTGTCTAATTTTTTTGTTAAAAATGGTTTATTGAAAAAAAATGCTTTTGTTCAAGTAATTAATTCTACTATTTTGAAAAAAAATAATCATATTTACGATTTTTTAAATAAAAAGTTTTTTTCATTAAAAGATTTTTTTAAACATGTAGCATAGAAATTTTACTTAAGTAAAATTTATTTTTAATAAATAATAATTATTTAATCAATTTTGATGTTTTTTCATAAAAATATATTTTATTTATAAATTACATATATTTAATGGTTAAAAGCGTTTTTTTTGAAGTACTTTACTTTTGTTTTGTTTTTTATTATAATAGATTTAATATATCTATATTAGGAGGAATGGCTGAGTGGTTTAAGGCAGCGGTCTTGAAAACCGTCGATGAGAAATTATCCGAGAGTTCGAATCCCTCTTCCTCCAATTTTTATTAGACGTATCATAGGTCCATATATATTATTACGCGGCGCGTTGGCAGATTGGTAATGTAGCGGATTGCAAATCCGTGCAACCTGGTTCAATTCCAGGACGCGCCTTAATAATTTATTAAAAATTAAGAAATTTCATGCCCGGATGGTGAAATCGGTAGACACAAGGGACTTAAAATCCCTCGGCTGTTATGGCTTTGCGGGTTCAAGTCCCGCTCCGGGTATATAATTATGTATGTAATGATTTAATTATTCTAAATACTATATAACGATTTGTTTTTAAAACAATACTATAATTGATGTTTTTATTTTTAAAGATTTTTTTGTAGGATATAAAAGAACTAAGAATGATTCTTAATTCTCCTTTTTTATTTAGATATTTATTTGAATTTATTATGATTTTATATATTAAATTTGATTCAATGTGTAAATTATTATGAAAGGGAGGATTTGAGACAATTAAATCGTACTTTTCTTTTATTTTAGAATAAATATTACTAAATAATACTTTTCCAATAATACTATTTTTTTTTAAATTATTTGCGCTACACCAAATTGCTGAATCATAAATATCTGTCAGTGTTAAATTGATTGAAGGATTTTTTTTTGCTATAGAAATACCTACGATTCCTGTTCCAGAACCTAAATCTAATACTTTTCCTGTTATATTTTTTGTAAAAGTCGATATCAGTAATTTACTTCCTGGATCTATTTTATTATACCCGAATACTCCAGGTAAACTATCAATAATGGTATTATTCCATACATATGTTTTTATAAAATTTTGAAAATAAAATACTGGTTTTTTTTGTATACATCCTTTATATAAACAACAATTTCTTGCATAATCTATTTTATTAAATAAAATATATTTACTAAATATGTTGATTATACTGTTAATACCACTATTTTTTTTTCCAATAATATAAATAATACAATTTTTTAATACACACGATAGTAAATATGTCAATTGTAATTGTACTTCTTTTTTATTTTTGGTACAAAAATAAATCAATTGTTTGGATAAATAAAATTGATGTGGAGCATAAAAATGATTAAAAATAATAGTGTTATTATTTTTTTTTTTAGAGGCTATTTTGTACAAATTATAATATTGAATATACATAATAGATTTTTCAAAAAAATTTTTATAACATAAATCTTCTGGTATAATTCCTGATAAAATAGTGTTTTTTTTTATAAATATTTGAAAATTTTTTTTCAATATTTGATATTCTTTAGATATTTTTGACAATCTGGTATATTTATTATTCATTTTTTAAACATATCATGATAAAAATATTAGTTATATTTAAAATTATATTTATAATAATTTTATTTAAATTATTTATTTTAAATAAAAATATTATAAAATAATTTATTTTAAATAAGTATTTATTTTTTCTTTTTTTTTGAAAAATATTTTATTTCGTTTAAAATATTAGGTTTTATTTTATATATAAAATTTATTTTATATATAATAATTGTTATAATTATAATAATTATAGTATATTAGGTTAATATATATGAAAAATCAATTTGTGACTTTTAAAAATAAAAATTTTACTATCTTAGTTATTTATTTAAAAAATACACAACCTGATTATTTTGAAAGTTTTTTGCGTAAAAAAATTCAAGAATCTCCTTCCTTTTTTAAAAATAAATTAATTGTATTAAATGTAGAAAATATATCACATAAATTTGATTGGATTAACATTAAAAAATTTATTTTATCAGTTGGTTTGTTTTTAATTGGAATCATGGATTGTAAAGACAAGTATTTAAAAAAAAAAATTTTACATTCGGGTTTACCAATTTTATCTAATCAATATTCTACTATATTAAAGGAATATAATAATAATATTAATTGTTATCATAATAATAAAATACTTACAAAATCATATTTGTCTTCTTCTACAAGTTATAAAAGTAATATTATTGATAGTTTAATACGTTCCGGTCAAAGAATTTATTCTCCATATAATGATTTGATTATTACTAATAATGTTAGTTCTGGAGCTGAACTAATTTCAGGAGGTAATATACATATATATGGAAATATGCGAGGCAGAGTTTTAGCTGGTATGAATGGAGACATTACTAGAAAAATTTTTTGTACATATTTATTTGCAGAATTAATATCAATTGCCGGGGAATATTTAACTATTGAACAAATACCTGTTAAATTTTTAGGTAAAAGTGTAGAAATTAGTTTGATAAATCGAATTTTATATATAAAATATTTAAAATAATTTTTTTGTATATAAAATAACACGAAAGGTATCAATGTATGTCTCGAATTATAACCATTACTTCTGGTAAAGGGGGTGTTGGAAAAACAACTTCTAGCGCTTCTATTGCTACTGGTTTAGCTTTATATGGAAAAAAAACTGTGGTTATTGATTTTGATATAGGATTAAGAAATTTAGATTTAATCATGGGTTGTGAACGTAGAGTCGTCTATGATTTTATAAATGTCATTAACCAAGAAGCTACTATTAATCAAGCTCTTATACGTGATAGACGTATAAAAAATTTATTTTTATTGCCTGCTTCTCAAACTAGAGACAAAGATTCTTTAACAAAACCGGGTGTAGAAAAAATTTTACAAATTCTTTTAAAAATGGATTTTGATTTTATCATTTGTGATTCTCCAGCAGGAATAGAAAACGGAGCAATTCTTTCTTTTTATTTTTCTGATGAAGTAATTGTAGTAACAAATCCAGAAATTGCATCTATTCGAGATTCTGATCGAATTTTAGGGATTATATCATCTAAATCGAGAAGAGCCGAAAATAATGATATACCAATTAAAGAGCATTTACTTTTAACACGATATAATCCCGGAAAAGTACAATTAGGAGATATGTTAAGTGTAGAAGATGTAATAGATATACTTCAAATTTCTTTAATTGGCGTGATTCCAGAAGACTCTTCCGTTTTGAAGTCCTCAAACCAAGGAATACCAGTTGTATTAGATACTGTATCTATTGCTGGACAAGCGTATTCTGATACAGCGCAGCGGTTGCTTGGAAATAATAAACCATTACGATTTTTATTAGAAGAAAAAAAAAGTTTTTTACAGTGGTTGCTTAGGAGATAAGTATGATTTTATTAGATTTGTTTTTATCAAAAAAAAATTATACCGCTAATTTAGCTAAAAAAAGATTACAAATTATTATTAAAAAAAAAAAAAAAAATATCTATAATCTAGATTATTTTCCGCAATTAAAAAATGATTTATTATTAGTAATTGCGAAATATATAAATGTTTCACCGAATGAAATATTTATTCAAATAGAAAGAAATAAAAATAATGTTTTTAAGCTGGAATTTAATATTCCGGTGTAGTTTAAAAATAATTCATGAGTTAATTATTAATGGATTGTGTGTAAATATCTTGGATGTAGTTGTGTTGTGTTATATTTTAAATTATATTTTAAGTATGTAATAGTACACATAATAATATATTTAGAATGTGGAGTAGTAATGTGTGTATAAAATAATTTAATGGATTTTTTAAAATTACTCATACGCATATTTAATCCTACTGTAGACCATTTTCCTGAGTAATTTTTTGTTATTTTTTTTATTTTATGGATATTTTGAAAGAATTTTTCTGTATGGTTTCCTATCCATAAACCCGTTTTTTTTTTTATATATTTCGCCCATAAAATTTGATTTTTTGATATTTGAATAGTGAGTAATACACGATTAATTTTATTAATATTCCAGCTCTGTTCTGATAAAATTTGTAATGTAGAAAAACCAATAACAGGAATTCTGTAGACTACTGAAATAGTACGTGATACTCCTATAGATATTCTAATTCCCGTGAAACTCCCGGGTCCTATAGTACAGGCAATTAAATCAATATCTGTAAAAGTAATATTTACATGATTTAAAAGTTTATTAATCATAGAAAGAATATTTTTTTCATGTGTTTTAGAGCATTGTTTAAATAGACTATATATTATACCTTTATACAACAAAGATACAGAACAAGAAAACAACGTTGTATCTAAAGCTAAAATAGTTTTTATAACTGTCATGTGTAAAATTATTCCTTTGCATATACTATGTATATTAATTTTATTACAGACTTTATTTATGAAATTTATTTTTTTAATTTTTGATAATTTTAACTAAATGTATTTTATATAAGCTAGACTGTAATACAGAAAAAGAGTAGGGTCCAACAGAAAGGATTCTTCCTACCCCAGGGATTTTTTTGTATTTACTAAGTAAAAAATCAGAAATTGAATAACAATTATTATTGGATTTGATAATTTTTATATTTAATAATTTTTTTAGATTATTTAAAGATACTGATCCTTGTACAATCCAGTTATCATTATTAATTATTATTTTAGGCATTTTTTTTGAATTTAAAAATTTTCCTACAAATATGTTAAATACATTAGAAGATTTTATCATGCCTTGAATTGAACCTAAATTATCACTGATCATAATTATATTATTTTTTGAATAACGTAAAAAATGTAATGTGTTAATTGTATTGATTGTATTAGGAATTATAATGGGCGGATATTGTATTGCTAAATTATAAATATCTTTATTTTTATTTATTATACGAAGAAGTTTATGTTTAGGTACTACGCCAATTATTTCATTTAAATTTTTATAACATACCGGTAATACATTATATTCAGTGTTTAATATTATTTTTTCAATTGTTTTATAATTATTAGTAATATCAATCCACATAATTTTATCTTTATGAACCATAATATCATTAATAGATTTATCACCTATTTTTAATGCATTATTGATAATATTAATTTCTTTTTGTTGTATTGTTTCGGAAGAAATATTATTAATTAAATAATTGTAATTAGAGTCATGAATTAAACACGATCTTTCTGTCTTTCCAACGCTGTTTGCTCTGTCTTCCACAGCCTTTTTGACTATTTTTTTTACAGAACAAAGAATCATAGTTCTAAATGGTTGTATAGATTTTTTTGAAATTATGTTTCTTATTCTGATTTGATTCATA
The DNA here is from genome assembly GCF_900128595.1 of Buchnera aphidicola (Cinara pseudotaxifoliae). Classification (NCBI taxonomy): domain Bacteria; kingdom Pseudomonadati; phylum Pseudomonadota; class Gammaproteobacteria; order Enterobacterales; family Erwiniaceae; genus Buchnera; species Buchnera aphidicola. The sequence continues at coordinate 259,280 of NZ_LT635893.1, read as the reverse complement.
ATCTCAACAAATAAAGCAAATCCAATAGATATATATAAATATTCTTTTGGAAAACAAAAACCTAGTGATTCTATAATTAGATTTATGCTAATCATTAACAATAAACTTAAACATAAAATTATTGTTGTTTTTTGTGAATTAATAAAGTCAATGAACACTTTAGATATAAATATCATAATAATGGTTGATATTGTTACTGCAGATATTGTGATTACTATATTTTGTACTGTTCCTATAGCAGTCATAATAGAATCAAGTGAAAATATTGCATCTAATATTACAATTTGAATTACTACATACCAAAAACTTGATTGTTTATTTTTTTTTTGAGATTGATGAGTGATATTTATTATATGGTTATATAATTCAAATGTTGTTTTAAAAAATAAAAACAATCCTCCAATTAACAATATGATTTCTTTTGTAGAAAAAATAAAAAATTTATTTATTATAATAGGTTTAGTTAGATTTACTAAACTAGAAGCAATAACTAATAACCCAAAACGCATTAATAAGGCTAATATTAAACCGGTATATCTTGCTCGGTTACGTTGATGATATGGTAATTGTTTAGATAAAATAGCAATAAATATTATATTGTCAATACTTAAAATTGTTTCTAAAAATATTAATATAAAGAGACCCGCCCAGGCAGATGGATCTAAAAAAGCATGCATAAAAAAATTACTCCTAATAAAAATATTTGATTTTAAATGAATTAAAAGAATATCGTACTTAATGCTAGATATTTTTTTTGATAATTATTTTATTTATAATGTAAATTTTTACATTATATGGTTTAAAACCATATTAAGTATGCATTTCTATATAATAATATTTTTGTAGAATATATTATTATAATAGAAAATTTTATAACTATGATATTTAGTAAATAAATTTTTTAGATTATAGTAATAAATAATATTTCAATATATTAAATATAAAAAAATAGATTTTATATAAATAAATTTATTTTTACATTACTTAACTATATATTTAAATATATATCTTATTTTAATATTTATCATATAAATATATTTTCTATATGTAAATACACATATTAATTTGTTTATATGTGATGTAATTATTATTAATATATATAAGATACTAGTATATCAAAATTAAAATGATTGTATATTACATTATAATAAGTATCTATCGTTAAGTATTATTCATTACTTAATTATTTATTTTATTTATTTTTAAAAAATATATATTAATTTTTTAATATTATTATTTTTTATGTAGATAAAAATCTATAGAAAATTTTTGTTATTGAATATTACTTTTAGTAAAATATTTTTATGAATTCTTCTTAAACAGAATTAGATTTTTTAGATACTATACATTTAATATATATAAAGATGTAATATACATATATTTTGTATATGCAAAGTTTTTAAAACATTAAAGAATTTATATAATGTAATAATATCATTACACGCTTAATTGTATTTTAAATTAAAATATATTTAATATATAATTATCAATAGTATAATTATATATAATATACATTATTTTTCTTTGAAAAATCAAAATAATAATTAAAAGATATTAATTTTTTAGTTTAAAAACTAATAATACTTTAAAGATTTTTTATTATATAAATGTTTATAAATATTTTGTAATTAATTTTCTGGAATTATCTTTTGTTAAATGTTTATAATTATTTTGTTTGTGTTTATATATAAATATTCTGTATTTATTTTTAATTTTTCTTATTATTTCTACAAATAAAACGATAACTTGTTTAGATTAAATATTTGTAAAGATATTAATAATATCTGGTAATTTAATATTTTGAATATATTTTTATTTTATATTTAATAAAAATAATTTATTTTAAAAATTTTTATAAGTTCTTTTAGTAATGGTTTTTTTGCATGTTACATCAGCACAGAGGCTAGTTGTTATCCCATTTTTTTTTATCTTTTTGTATCAAATTAAAAGCTGATTGAGGACCCCATGTACCAGAATTATAGTATTGTAATAACATAGGATGACTTTTATATGCTTGTATTATTGGATCAATCCACTTCCATGCATAAATAATTTCTTTTTGTTGAACAAATAAGAATTGACGGTCTTGTATTATTTCTATAAATAATCTTTCATACTCTTCTAAAATTTTATTTTTTAAAAAAAATAGTTTTTCATTACTATAGAATTTATTTTTTTTAAAAGTTTTATTTGAATTAAATTGTGATATTTTAATTTTTTTTTTGGGATTTTTCTTAAATATAGGTTGTAAATTAATTGTCATGCGGTTTAATGTAGAATGTATATATTTATTTTTAAATAAAATGTTGTGTTTTTTTTTAAAAAAGACAACAATTTTAGAAGATTTTTTAAATAATCTTTTTCCTGTTCGAATATAAAAAGGAACATTTCTCCATTGTTTAGTATCTATATATAATTTCATAGCTACAAATGTTTCAGTAGAACTGTTTTTTTTTGCTTTTTTTTCGTTGATATACGCTTTTACAATATGATTATTAATGTTATTTGAAGAATATTGTCCAAGTGATACGTAATTATGGATATTGTTTTTATTGATTTTTCGTAATGATTTTAAAATTTTGATTTTTTCATCACAAATGTTTTTTTGATTAAATGATTCTGGTGTTTTCATAGCAAAAATCGAAATAATTTGTAGCATATGGTTTTGAACCATGTCTATTATTTGTCCGGTATTATCAAAGTAGTCCCATCTATTTTCTATCCCAATACTTTCAGATAATGTAATTTGTACATGATCAATATAGTGTTTATTTAGGTAGCTATTGAATATAGGGTTAAAGAATTTTAGTTCAATTAAATTAAGTATTGTTTTTTTTCCTAAGTAGTGATCAATGCGAAATATTTTTTTTTTAGAAAAATATTTTTTAATAGATTTCTCAATAATTAAAAATGTACTTAAAGATTTACCAATTGGTTTTTCGACTACAATTTTAGAATTTGATTTATTAAATTTAATTGACGATAATCCTTTAAAAATTTTTTCGAACATATCTGACGATACAGCTAAATAATTAATTAAAGTTGAATTTTTTTTTTTAAAATAAGGTGTTAATTTTATAAAATCTTGAATTTTATTGATATCCATAGTAACAGACGTAAAACGTTTTTTAAATGATTTCCATACGGACAGTTTTATATTTTCATTTAAAAATTTTTTTAAAGAATTATAAATAATTTGAAGATATTCTTCTTTGGTATAAATAGTTCTGCTTATTCCGATAATTTTCATATCGCTTACAAGATATTTTTGTTTTTCTAATTGATATAAAGCTGGAAATAATTTTCTTTGAGCTAAATCACCTGTGGTTCCAAAAATAATTAAATCATAATTTTTTTTAAGTAACATTATTATACCTTATTAATTAATATTATTAATATTTATGATAATAGATATTATCACTTATCTTGTTTAAAATAATGATAATGACTAATATTATTTAATAATAAACATTAATTTTTTAAAGTATAGAAATATATTTAAATTTTTGTCTATTATTAATTAATAATCAATTTTAAAATTAAAAATTGTTTATATATGTAATGAATGTTATACAACAATATGTATAATATAGTATTTAGTATATATAAAAATATTAATGATTATATTTTTATACAAGATAAATTATTTATAAATATTATACTAATGTAGTTAAAAGTTTAATAAATTAAATAGTATAGATTAATATTTTGAATGAAAAATTATTTTTTATGGTTAACTATTTTATATATTTAAATGTATATTCAAGGAATTATTGTATGAAAAATTCTCTAAGAAGAACAAAAATTGTTTCTACATTAGGACCGGCAACAGATGATAAAAAAATTTTAAAAAAAATAATACAATCAGGAGCTAATGTATTAAGATTAAATTTTTCTCATGGTACAGCAAAGGATCATATTAATCGAGTTAAAAAAATTAGATCAATAGAAAAAGAGTTAAATTGTTTTGTAGCTTTGATTGGTGATTTGCAAGGACCAAAAATACGTATTTCTAGTTTTAAAAAAAATAATATTTTTTTAAAAAAAGGAGATAATTTTATATTAGATTTAGAAGTTTTAGAACATGAAGGAAATATACATTCTGTAGGAATTAATTATACCAATTTACCGAATGAAGTATCTTGTAACGACATACTTCTCTTAGATGATGGAAAAATACAATTACAAGTTATAAAAAAAAATCACACAAAAATTTTTACTAAAGTGATTGTCGGTGGACATTTATCAGACAATAAAGGTTTAAATAAATTAGGAGGAGGTTTATCTGCATCCGCTTTAACCCAAAAGGATGAAAATGATATAAAGTTAGCAGCTTCAATTGACGTAGACTACCTAGCAGTATCCTTTCCTAGATCCCCAAAAGACTTACAAAAAGCTCGGTTGTTAATGCAAAAATCTGGTAGTAAAGCAAAAATTATTGCTAAAATTGAACGAGCAGAAGCTATATCATCCGAAAAAATAATAAAAGAAATTGTATTGGCATCAGATGTAATTATGATTGCTAGAGGAGATTTAGGTGTTGAAATTGGTGATTATAAACTAATAGGAATACAAAAAAGATTAATAAAAATTGCAAGACAACTGAATCGAGTAGTGATTACTGCTACGCAAATGATGGAATCTATGATTATAAATCCTTTTCCTACACGAGCAGAAGTTATGGATGTTGCTAATTCTGTTCTGGACGGAACAGATGCAGTGATGTTGTCAGCAGAAACTGCTTCTGGGCATTTTCCTAATATTACTGTACAGACTATGTCAAAAATATGTTTAGGTGCAGAAAAATTACCTAGAGCAAATATTTCTAAACATAGAATTAATGAAAAATTTAATAGTATTTCTGAAACAATTTCGATGTCTGCTATGTATGCTGCCAATCATTTAAAAAATGTTTCTGCAATCGTCATTATGTTTACGTCTAATAAAATTGCTTTATTAACATCAAGAATTACATCTGGATTACCAATTTTTTATGTATCTAATTATGTTAAAAAACTTAGAATATGTTCTTTATATAAGGGTGTTGTTCCAGTGTATTCAAAGAATAGTTTTACTGATAGCAATTCTATTAATTCAGTTCTTTCGTTGTTAAAAAAAAAATATTCACTGTCTATAAATACAAATGTAGTGTTAGTAAAGTCTTGTAAAACAAATAACACAAGTATTGTTAATACGGTACAGATTGTACCCGTACTGTAGAAGTATTTTTTTAAATTGTTGTTTATAAACAGAAATACTCTGTCTTGACTAATATGAGTAAACATATAGAATATATTATATATAAAAATATATGTAATTATATACAAATAAATTTTTAAAAATTTTTATTGTATTTCAATAATATGATTTATTATAAATAGTTATTTTTTCTAAAATATCATTTTAAAAAATAATGCGTAATTATTATGTATATATAAGTATAATGTTTAATTGTTTATCATATATAGTCAATTCAGAAAATTAATGTGTTTTTACAGTAGCATAAATACACGTATATTATTTAACATAAAAAATATATAATTTTTATAACTTAAGTATTAAATATAATATACGTATTATATTTCATATAATAATTTTTTTGAATTGTATTGATTATAATGATATTTAAATATTACTATTTTAGTTAATTTAATTTTTTCCGTTATGGATAATGTATGTTGTTTCTTTTAATTTTTCTAATAAAAAAATCATATTTTTTAATTTATTGTAATCATCTATATTTATATTTTGTATAATTTTAGGAATAATTTTTATAGTAACGTTTGTAAAAAAAACAGAATAAAATAAAAAATGTTTTTTTACTATTTTGAAATATTTTGCAAAAATTTTAATTTTTAAAAAATTTTTATTTATTTTTTTTGTGATAATTAAAGGGCTGTTATTAACTATATTTAATAGGTTTTTTTCATCATAATCTTTAAGATTAATATGTATTGTATAAAAACAATCAAATAAATATTTAACATTATTAAATTTTATCAAACGAGCATTGAACTTAGAAAAAATACTTCTTATACTAGATACAGTTCTATTACTATTATCAGTATTACAATAAATAACAATAGCAACTCCAGATGAACTGTATCCTGCATATTTCATAGCATTAAAAATATCTTGTTTGTTATTTTGAGTACTGCGCTGTATTGCTTTGTTGATTGATGTTTTTTTTAAATTATGTGTATGAGCTTTTTCTAAAAGATTTCTCAATTGAAAGTTTTGACTTATGTCTGAACCATACTTTGCGCTAGAAGTAGAAATTTCTTTAATTATTTTTGTAAATATTTTACTACGTTTTATATCTTGAGCATTTTTCCTATGTTTTGTGTTTGCCCACTTGCTGTGTCCCGCCATAGTTCCTCGTTTATATTACGAAATATTTTTTTAAAATATTTATGATATAATTTGTTATCATTTATTTTAATATAAATAAAATTATATAATATGAATTATAAGACTAGTTATTAACATGGAGCTCCTGTCATTAAACAAGTTGCCGAAGTAGTTTTTGGAAACGCAATTACGTCAGAAATAGTCTTACTATCTGTTAATAGCATAGCTAAGCGATCTAAACCTAATGCTAACCCTACATGAGGAGGTGCACCATATTGTAAAGCATTTAAAAAAAAACCAAACTCTTTTTTTTGTTTAATTTTATCAATTTGGAGTATGTCAAAAATTTTTGTTTGCAGTTCGTAACTATGAATTCTCCGAGATCCCCCCCCTATTTCACAACCATTTATTACTAAATCAAATGCACTGGATAAGATTTTACATGGGTCAGTAAAAGTTATATTTCGCGCATCATTTTTTGGAGAAGTAAATGGATGATGCATAGATTTTAAATTTTCATTTTTATCTTTTTTAAATAAGGGAAAATTTGTAATCCAGATAGGACATACTTTTTTTAAATCTGTTATTTTGAAATCAATTCCAATTTTTAATCTTAATTCACTTAATATTTTATTAGCTAAATTTGTTTCTTCTGCTACTATAAAAAATATATCTCCGTTATGGATAATATTTTGAGAAAATATATTATATATTTGTGTATTACTGATTTTTTTTTTTAAATATGAATCCATATGTATATTATAACTTTCTTTATTAATAATTTTTGTATACATAAATTGATGTAATTTTTTTTTTTTAAAAAATTTCTTATAAATTTTTATTTTTTTTTCTGAAATGAGGTTTGTCCCGTTGGGAACTCTAATGGAAATTATACGATTAGAATTATTTTTTAATAACCAAGGAAAAAAGTATTTTAAATTATCTTTAAAAAAATAATCTAAACTAATAAATTTAATAGGATTTCTTAAATCCGGTTTATCTGTTCCATATATTGATAAACTATCACAATAACTCATTTTTTTTATTTTTTTCAATTTTGTTTTTTTAATGGATAACCATAATTTTTGTATTAAATTATTTATTAATTTTTGTATATGATGTTTTCTTAAAAAAGCTATTTCTATATCTATTTGTGTAAATTCTGGTTGTCGATCAGATCGTAAGTCTTCATCTCTAAAACATTTAGCAATTTGATAATATCTATCTATTCCAGAAATCATTAATAGTTGTTTAAATAATTGCGGAGATTGAGGTAATGCATAATATTTACCTGGATATAATCGACTATTAACTAAATAATCTGATGCTCCTTCTGGAGTAGATTTAGTTAAAATAGGAGTTTCAATCTCTAGGAATTTGTTTTTTATAAAGAACTGTCTAATTATAGTAGTTATTTCACTGCGTTTTTTAATATTTTGAAACATTATATTACGACGTAAATCTAAATAACGAAATTTAAATCTAATATCTTCTTTATTTTTTTTTGTATAATCTAACGGAATGGGTAGTGTTTTATTGAATATAAAACATGAAAACCCTATAATTTCTATTATTTTTTTTTTTGAAGTATTTTTTAGTAAATTACATGATTTTTTTATAGTAACTAAACCTTGTATTTGTACACAAAAACCATGACGTAAATGTAGTATTGAAGAAAGATATGTATTGTTTTCTTTATTAAAAAAAACTTGTATAGTTCCTGTAGTGTCTTGTACTTCAATAAAAATTATTTTTTTTAAAATTCGTATTTTATTTATCCAACCACATATAGTAATTATTGTATTGATATCAATTAGTGTAATTTCTCCGCAATATCTTGTACGCATATTTATCCTAATACTTTTAATTTTATAAAAACCATAAAATAGATAATATTGATTATTATAAATTTTATTGTATAATTATAACTTTTTGTAAGATAGTTAATTTATTTGTTATAAATACAATAGTTATTAAAAAATTTATCTACTTCTAAAAATAATTCTTCCTTTGCTAAGATCATAAGGTGTTAATTCTAACGTAACTTTATCTCCTGTTAAAATTCTTATATAATTTTTTCTCATTTTTCCAGATATATGAGCTATGATTATATGTTTATTTTCTAATTCCACTTTAAACATGGTGTTTGGAAGAGTATCTATTACTATACCTTGCATTTCTATACTTTTCTCTTTCATAAAATAAATCCTTAATAGTTTTATGTAGTTTTTATTTTAATTTAAAACTACTATTTAAATACTTTTCAGCGTCTATAGCAGCCATGCACCCGCTCGCTGCAGCTGTTATAGCTTGTTTATAGACTGAATCAGATACATCTCCTGCAGCAAATATTCCTGGTATATTAGTTTGTGTTTTCATATAATTTTTATTATTATTAATTTTTACATAATTATTGTGAATGTCAATATATTTAGAAAATATTTGAGAATTTGGAATATGTCCGATTGCAATAAATAATCCTGATACATTTAAATACTTAATTGTATTATCTACGTTAGAAAAAACTTTAATTTTATTTACTGATTTTTTATTTCCCAATATATCTATAATAATAGAATTAAAGTAAATAATGATATTATTTTTTATTTTTATTTTTTCATATAATCGATCAATTAATAGTTTATCTGCTCGGAATTGATCGCGGCGATGAATCAAGTATACTGTTTTAGCTATATTAGATAAGTATATAACTTCTTCTAAAGCAGAGTTTCCTCCTCCTACTACAGCTACAATTTGATTTTTATAAAAAAATCCATCACAAACAGCGCAGGTAGATATTCCTTTTCCCATATATAAATTTTCTGAAGTAATATTTAACAATTTTGCATAGGATCCGGTTGCTATAATAATTGCTTGACTGGAGTATGTACGTTCTTCCCCAATTAAATTAAAAGGATTTTTTTTAAAGTTTACAGATTTAATTACATCACGAATAACATTAACAGAAAATTTTTTTACATGGCATAACATACGATCCATTAATGTCATTCCGCTAATATGATTATAGTCTCCTGGCCAGTTTTCTATTTCATTTGTTTGCACTAACTGTCCACCTGGCTGAGATCCAGTTATTAATATAGTATCAATGTTAGATCGAGCAGAATAAATTGCTGCCGTATATCCCGCTGGTCCTGATCCAATAATGATTAATTGCGCGTATTGTTTTTTTATTTCAGCCATATTAATGTTCCTTATTAAAATAATTTTTATTTTGAAATTTTCAAATAAAAAAAATAGTTAATATAATAAAAGTAAGATTTTGTGTATAATAATAGAATTATTATTTTTTTAATATAATTTTGTTCATTTTTTATATTCTTTTGATAATTAAAATATTTATTTATATAAAGTATAGATTGTAATAATAAAATTATAAAAAATTTTAATAATATAAGAAATATGCAGTATTTATGAATTAATTTTATTAAGCATTATGTATATAATAAATTATATATTTTATACATATTATAGATTTATTAAAAATTTGTATACTGGAAAATTATAAATACTATGTTAAATTTTAATACAATTAAAAATAATTATTCTTTTTATCAAGATCAATTAAAGAAAAAAAATTATGTTCTAAATATAAATAAATTTGAAAAATTAGAAAAAAAACGTAAAAAACTACAGATTTGCAGTGAAAAGAAAATATCAGAACACAAGCGAATGTCAAAACATTTAGTTTATAGAAAAAAATTTTTTCATGAATGTGACATTTTTAAAAATAAAATTATTACCTCTCGTTTGATTATTAACAGTCTAAAAAAAAAATTAGAAAAAATAAAAAAAAAAATACATGACATGCTTATTGTTATTCCTAATACACCGCATCATGATGTACCAATAGGTATTGGAGAGAAAAAAAATAAGAAAATTTATTCATGGGGAAAAAAAAATAAATACAATTTTTCTATCATGGATCATATAGAAATTGGAAATAAATTACAAGGATTCGATTGGAAGACATCTTCTGTTATTTCTGGTTCTGGTTATGTAATCATGAAAGGTTCAATTGCGCGACTACATCGTGCATTAGGACAATTCATGCTAGATATACATACTCAAATACATGGATATAAAGAAGTATATATACCTTATATCGTGAAAGATTCTTGTATGTTTGGTACAGGTCAATTACCAAAATTTAAATCAGATTTATTTCATACATACACATTGCATGGTAATTGCCAAAAGAATGAATATGATAAATTATTTTTAATACCAACATCTGAAGTGCCTTTGGTTAATTTGGTTCAAAATAAAATTATTTTATCTAAAGAATTACCATTAAAATTTGTTGCTCTTAGTTCTTGTTTTCGTGCTGAAAAAAATACTTATGGAAAGAATGTTAAGGGATTAATTAGGAATCGTCAGTTCGATAAAGTTGAAATTATACAAATTGTACATCCGCAAAAATCTGAAAATACGCTTGAAATCTTAACACAGCATGCAGAAAAAATATTGCAATTATTACGATTACCATATAGAAAAATATTGTTATGTACAGGCGAACTAGGTTTTTCATCTCAAAAAACATATGATTTAGAAGTATGGTTTCCTGCTCAAAAAACATATCGAGAAGTATCTTCATGTTCAATGATTGGTGATTTTCAAGCTAGAAGGATTAATGCTCGTTATAAAGATAACGATAATAAAAAAAATTTTTTTTTACACACTCTAAATGGTTCAGGGTTAGCTGTCGGAAGAACTTTAGCTGCTATTTTAGAAAATTTTCAGTGTTCTAATGGAAAAATTTCTATTCCAAAAGTATTACAACAGCCTTACATGAACGGTATGAAATTTTTAATTTAATTTAATAAAAAATTTTGGTGTGTATTTTAAATAAAAAAAAAAAAAAAAAATCAACTTCTCTGTCCTAGAGCGCCTAAAATATAACAATGATATTGGTGATAAATATGGCTATCGTGTATAATTTTAATCCTGGTCCATCTATTCTTCCTAAAGTAGTTTTATCTGAAATAAAAAAAAATTTTTTTAATTGGAATAATTCTCAATCTTCAATTCTTGAGATAAGTCACCGTAGTCAAAAGTTTATAGAATATACTTTTCAAGTTGAACAAGATTTACGTTCTATATTAAATATACCGAAAAATTATCATGTTTTATTTTGTCATGGTGGAGCAAGAGGTCAATTTTCTGCTATTCCGTTAAATTTAAAGCGTAAGTTTACACAACCAGACTATATTCATAGTGGGTATTGGTCATTATGTGCTTTTCAAGAGGCAAAAAAATACTGTGTTCCTACGTATGTGTCGGTACGAAAAGTATTACAAGATAAAACAATATTTATTGAGCCAGTAAAAAAATGGAATATATCTACTAACTATACATATTTACATTATTGTCCAAATGAAACCATTGAAGGAATAGAAATTTTTGAAGAACCTATATTTGATAATAAAATTATAGTTGGTGATTTTTCTTCTACTATTTTATCACGAAAAATTAATGTAGAAAAATATGGTATTATTTATGCATGTTCTCAAAAAAATATTGGCCCAGCAGGTATTACAGTAGTAATTGTTCGTGATGATTTATTAATGCAACCAAATATACAGTCTCCTTCTATATTAAATTATCAATTATTAATGAAATCAAATTCTATGTTCAATACTCCAAGTGTATTTTCATGGTACGTAGCTGGATTAGTTTTTAAATGGATTAAAAATTTAGGTGGTTTATCGGTTATAGAAAAAAATAATAAAAAAAAAGCAAAATTGTTGTATCAATATTTAAGTTCCACTGATTTTTATAAAAATTATGTTATATCTTCTCATCAATCACGTATGAATGTTACATTTCATTTAACAAAAAATGAATTAACAAATTTATTTGTTGATACTGCCGAAAAATATAAATTATTAGGATTAAAAGGACACTCTTTAGTAGGAGGAATTCGAGCTTCTATTTATAATGCTATGCCTATTAAAGGAATTTATTGTTTAATTAATTTTATGAAATATTTTGAAGAAAAATTCCGTTAAAATAATACACAAACATTTTTATAATTACTACTATTTATTTACAGGAATTTATTTATTATGCAAAAAAGTTTGACTTTATCACCTATTAAATATATTGAAGGTGAATTAAATTTACCAGGATCAAAAAGTATTTCAAATCGAGTATTATTGTTATCAGCTATATCTAAAGGTAATACAGTTATAAAAAATTTATTATATAGTGATGATGTTAAATATATGTTAAAAGCATTATCTCAATTAGGCGTATCCTGTTATTGGGATTCTAATAAATCAGAATGTATAATTGAAGGGCTTTCCGGTTCTTTTTGCATAGAAAAAAAAATTACTTTATATTTAGGTAACGCGGGGACTGCTATGCGTCCACTACTAGCAGCATTATCTATTGGAAACAATAAAGTACTTTTAACAGGTGACGAAAGAATGCAAGAAAGACCGATTCACCACCTAGTAGAATCATTACGAATAGGAGGAGCTGATATTATTTATTTAAATAACTTGGAATATCCTCCTATATATGTACGAGGAGGATTTACAGGTGGAAAAATTTTTGTTGATGGCACAATATCAAGTCAGTTTTTAAGTTCTTTATTAATGATTGCTCCTTTAGCAAAATTAGACACAACAATTGTTGTTAAAGGTGTATTAGTATCTAAACCATATATTGATTTAACTATTAATTTAATGAAAACATTTGGTATTTCAGTAAATATTATAGATAATTATAAGTATTTTTATGTTGAAGGAAATCAAATGTACATTTCTCCTAAAAAATATTTAGTAGAAAGCGATATGTCTTCTGCTACCTATTTTTTAGCAGCTGCAGCTATAAAAGGAAAATCTATAAAAATCAATGGAATAAAAAAAAATAGTATACAAGGAGATATAAAATTTGTTGATGTATTAAAAAAAATGGGAGTATCTATTTTTTGGAAAAAAAATTCATTAATTTGTATTAAAAATAATTTATCTGGTATTACTATTGACTGTAATCATATTCCAGATGCAGCTATGACAATTGCTATGTTAGGTTTATTTGCAGATGATTTTGTTTACATTAAAAATATATACAATTGGAGAGTTAAAGAAACAGATCGTTTATACGCTATGACAACTGAATTAAAAAAAATTGGCGCTCGAGTGCAAGAAGGACGTGATTTTATTATTGTTTATCCGGTAAAAAAATTTTTACATGCTACTATTAATACATACAATGATCATCGTATAGCAATGTGTTTTTCTTTAATTGCTTTATCTGGAACATCAGTAACGTTATTGAATCCAAAGTGTGTTAACAAAACATTTCCATCTTTTTTTGAAAAATTTTATTCTATTTGTCATTTTTAAGAAAATTATACATAGTAAATTTATTTAGAATATAAAATAAATATTAATCAATTAATTTTTATTAAATTATTTTTTAAATAGAAAAATATTATTTAATATATAATAATTTTATTGAAAAAGTTAATGTTTGAAAATATTGAGATTATAACTTTAATAATTTACAATGTTATAATTATAAAATTATTATTTTTTTATTAGTATCATAACAATTAAATATTAATTGTTTTTTTTTAGGTGATAGAAGCATCAATATTTATATATTTTTTTTTATTACATTCCATTTGAAAAATAAATGGTTTTTGACTAACTTTTTATGGTAGTTTAATTTATTTTTAAAATTTTTAAACTTTCATAACATCATACAAATAAAATATTTTATATGACAACATCTTTTGCAAAACTATTCGAAAAGTCGCTAAAAAAAATAGAAACCCGTCCAGGATCCATTATTAAAGGTTCAATAGTATCAATAGATAATGATATGGTTATAGTGGATGCAGGATTAAAATCAGAATCCTTTATTCCAATAGAACAATTTAAAAATTCAAACGGTAATTTAGAAGTAAAAATAGGAGATACGATTGACGTTTCTTTAGATGCAATGGAAGATGGTTTTGGTGAAACCATTTTATCGAGAGAAAAAGCTAAACGACATGAATCTTGGATTAATTTAGAAAAAGCTCATAAAGAATCACGTAATGTCAGCGGTATAATTAACGGGAAAGTAAAAGGTGGTTTTACTGTTGAATTAAACGACATACGAGCTTTTTTACCCGGATCTTTAGTAGATATTCGCCCTATTCGAGATACTCTACATTTAGAAGGAAAAAATCTAGACTTTAAAGTTATTAAATTGGATCAAAAGAGAAATAATGTTGTTGTTTCGCGTAAAGCGGTTATTGAATTAGAAAATAATGCTGAGCGTGATCAATTATTAAAAAACTTACAAGAAGGTTCTATCGTTAATGGAATAGTTAAAAACTTAACAGATTATGGCGCTTTTATTGATTTAGGAGGAGTAGATGGGTTGTTACATATTACTGATATGGCCTGGAAAAGAGTCCAGCACCCTAGTGAAATAGTTAAAATCGGTGATACAATTCAAGTTAAAGTATTAAAATTTGATGAACAAAAAACACGAGTATCATTAGGTTTAAAACAGTTAGGAGTGGATCCTTGGACTAATCTTGTACGACGTTATCCGGAGGGTAGTAAGCACACGGGATATGTTACTAATTTAACTGATTATGGTTGTTTCGTAGAAATTGAAGAAGGTGTAGAAGGATTAGTTCATGTTTCAGAAATGGATTGGACTAATAAAAATATTCATCCCTCTAAAGTTGTAAAATCTAGAGAAAAAATTAATGTATCTATTTTGAACATCGATGAATCTAGAAGACGTATTTCATTAGGAATAAAACAATGTAAAATTAATCCGTGGAATGTGTTTGCTGAAAAAAACAAAAAAGGATCTAAGGTATGTGGTAAGATTAAATCTATTACTGATTTTGGAATCTTTATAGGTTTAGATGGTGGTATTGATGGTTTAGTTCATTTATCTGATTTATCTTGGTTTGTTTCAGGAGATAAAGAAGTAAAAAAATACAAAAAAGGTCAAAATATAGAAGCAATTGTCCTACAGGTAGATCCTTTAAGAGAACGGATTTCTTTAGGAATTAAACAATTACAAGAAGATCCATTTTATAAATATATTTTAAATAATCAAAAAAATACAGTTATTTTTGGTACAGTTACATCAATTGAAGAAAAAGCTATACTATTAAACATAGATACAGGTATTTCGGGATGTTTAAAGTTAGCAAATATACCACCTACATATCGTCAAAAATATATATCTAATCTATCTATTAAAAATACTTTATCAGTTCAAATTCAAGGATTTGATAAAAAAAACAGAATTGTATATGTATCAATTACAGAAGAATTACATCTAAAGAATGTACAAAATATGTCATTAGAAGAAAATTTAGTTGATTTTAAAAAAAATGATAATACTATGACACAAGCATTTGAAGATGCAAAAAATTAATATAATTAAAAAAAATATTTTTTGATATCTGTATTCGAAAAATATATGATAAAATTAAAATTGTTTAACTGGTTATTAAAAATTTATATTCTAAAAAAATTGTTAAATTTTTAGTAAAAAATATTTTAGAATATATGATATTTTTAAGAGAATAATAATAAATTAAAATAAGAAGATTTTAGTGATTTTTTATATTTTGATACATTAAGATAAGTAAAACTTTTAGAATAATTGAAAAATATTTTTTTTAAAAAAAATATCTTATTTTAAGTTAAAAAAACTAAAAAATTATATAAATTATATATACAAGAATAGTTAAATTTATTACTTAATCTTAAAAATTAAACTTTAATATTTTTTCAGTAAATGATTTTTTTATAATTTAGCAATTATTTGAGTATGCTACTACACTCTCATAATTGCTTCCATAGGTATTATAAAATGATTAAACCCATAATTGTAGGAAATTGGAAATTAAATGGTACTAAGAAAAGAATCAAAAAATTTTCAAAATTGTTAAGTTTATTTTTAACACAACATAATTTCAAAGGAACCATTGCAATTTCCTTACCTGTTATATACAGTTATATAATTAAAAATTTATCAATTTTTAAAAAAAAAAAGATTTTTTTGAGTGCTCAAAATGTTGATAATCATACTTTAGGATCTTTTACTGGAGAAATTTCTCCTAATATGTTATATGATATGATGATTAAATATGTAATTATTGGTCACTCTGAAAGACGATTTAATCATCAAGAAACTAATTATATAGTTGCAAATAAATTTCGTTTATTAAAAAAAGAAAATTTAATTCCGATTTTATGTATTGGAGAAACAGAACAAGAAAAAAAAGATAATAAAATCAAAGAAATTTGTGTTAAACAAATAGATACTATATTTAATATGTGTGGAATACACGCATTTGATAATTCTATTATTGCCTATGAACCTATTTGGGCAATTGGATCACATAACTCTGCTAATCCTTTAAAAGCACAATTTGTTGCTCAATTTATCCGTCAATATATAAATAGTAAATTAAACTATAAAATAAAAAATTTTTTTATTCAGTACGGTGGTTCAGTAACAAAGAATAATATATTAGAATTAATGTCTCAAAAAGATATTGATGGTTTTCTAATCGGTAAAGCTTCTTTGAAGATAACAGAATTTATCAAAATTCTAGAATTAATAAATATTTAATTTATATTTTATATATCATGTACTATTTTATATTTATATAATATAAATTTTTGTAAAAACACAGATAATTTTTTTATACAAATAATTCTTATTACATATTTATTCAAAATGACATAATATAAATTTTTATTATAAAATTTAATTTTATATATGTTTATAAAAAACATGTTTTTAATTTTAAAATAACAACTTATATTTAAGCGCCGGATTACCGGCACTTATTATATTACAAAAGGTAGTTTAAAAAATTAAAATATTTATTTAAAAAATACGATGTTTTATTACATGTAATAGATCTTTTTTAAATAATTGTTTCATGTTTTTTAACGCATAATCAATATTATGATGAACTATTTGATTATTAATTACACCAACACATTTTCCTCTTTGTCCATTTATAAGTAACTGTATAGCATATATACCCATACGAGATGCTAATATTCTATCATATGCTACTGGAATTCCACCTCTTTGAATGTGTCCTAATATAGTAGCTCGTGTTTCTTTATTAGTTTTTTGTTGAATATATTTAGCTAATTTATTAATATCACATATATGTTCAGTAACAGCTACAATAGCATGACTAGTACCTTTTTTAATACTTTTTTGTATTTCTAGTAACAATAATTCTTTTTTATAAATTACTTCCGGAATAACAATAAATTCACATCCTCCAGCAATAGCTGCTGATAGTGTTAAATCTCCACAATAACGACCCATAATTTCAATAATAGAGATTCTTTGATGTGAAGAAATAGTATCTCTTAATTTATCAATAGCGTTAACTATTGTTTCTAGGGCGGTAAAATACCCTACACTGTAGTCGGTTCCAGAAACATCATTATCAATTGTACCAGGAATTCCTATACATGGAATACCCATATCAGTTAAACATTTAGCTCCTATGTATGATCCATCACCACCAATTATAATTAAAGCATCAATCTTTCTTTTTAATATGTTGCTAACAGCAGTTTTTCGTATTTCCAGTAATTTAAATTCTAAAAACCTAGAAGATCCTAAAAATGTTCCGCCTATATTCATCAAATTAGATACACTATCGCGATATAAGGGAATAGTTGTATCATTGTATAAGCCTAAAAAACCATTTTTAATACCAATTACTTCTAAATTATTATTACTAGCTGTATATACTATAGATTGTATAATTGCGTTCATTCCTGGAGCATCGCCACCGCTCGTTAAAACTCCTATTTTTTTAATCATTATAATGATGTAACCTTAATGTTTAATATTTATTTAAATAATATAAAATCTTTTAATATAATTTTGATAAAAATAATGCATTAATTTGAAAAGTTAAGATTATCTAAATAGAATATTTTTTATTGAAGACTGAAATTAATAAATATTTGTAACTTAATAATTCACAATAATATTTTTATTAAGCTATTTAAAATTTAATTTCAATAAAAGATATATTATAAATAATAATATCTTAAGGGTTTAATATCATGAGAAAATTCATATATAATAGGAGAACCAGTAGAAATATCTAATTTTTCAATTTCAATATCATCAATGTTACTTAAGTATTTTATTAATGCACGTAAAGAATTGCCATGTGCTACTATAATTATGTTTTTGTTGTTTTTTATTTGAGGTAAAATATTAGATTTCCAAAAATGAATTACTCGATTGTATGTCATTTTTAAATTTTCAGAACTAGGAATATTTTTCTTTTTTAGATGTTTATATTTTTTATCATTCCTTAAGTCGATAATGTTTGAATCATTATTTTTTGGAGGTAAACCAAGAAAACTTCTTCTCCATAACTGAACTTGTTTGTATCCATACATACTAACGACTTCATCTTTATTTAAACCTTCTAAAGATCCATAATTTCTTTCATTTAGTTTCCATGATTTATATACGGGTATCCATGCATAATCTAATTTTTTTAATATTATCCATAAAGTATGGATGGCTCTTTTAAGTACTGATGTATATGCAATATCAAATATAAATTTATTTTTTTTTAACGCTTCAGCAGCGTACTGAGCTTCTTGTTTTCCTTTTCCAGACAACGAAATATCTTTCCATCCAGTAAATTTATTTAGCTGGTTCCATTGACTTTCTCCGTGTCGCATGAGTACTATTCTTTTATTTTTCATTATTCACCTAGAATTTTTTTTTACATATGTCGCATAATATATACTTGATACGTATATTTTTTTACAACAATAAATATTGTATTATTTTTGTTAAAATATGTAAATTAATTAGTTTTTATGTTAAAAATTAATTACATTAAAAATGTACTTTTTATTTTCTTGAAATAAACCAATGTAGTATATACATACTATACTTAGTGTATTAGAATAAATAATTAATCAATTTTTAAACTAAACGTATAAATTTAACATTTTATATAATTGATTTGTATTTAATAAATGGATTATGATAAAATAAACAATTATTATATAATATGGTATTAAAAGAACACTAAATTACAAGTTTAGTTTATTAGATTGTAATAATTATTACCAAATCTGATGTATAAGATATTTTAATATTATATATCTATTATAATTCTAGAAAAATCTTCTATAGCATCTTTTATGCAATTTAAAAATTGTATTGCTTGTTTTCCATCAATTAATTGATGATCGTAAGATATAGCTAAATACATCATAGGTAGTATTGATATTTTATCACGTATAACTACTGGTCTATTTTTAATATGGTGCATACCTAAGATAGCTACTTGCGGAGGGTTAATAATTGGAGTAGAAAATAGTGAACCAAAAACTCCTCCGTTAGTAATAGTAAAAGTACCGGATTCTAAATCTTTTAACTGTAGTTTTCCAGATTGACCTAAAATAGAAAAAGATTTTATTTTTTTTTCAATTTCGAACATAGATAAATGATTAGCATTTTTTAAAATAGGAGTTATTAATCCTCGAGGAGTAGATACAGCGATATTTATATCATAATAATCATGATATACAATATTAGTATCTTCTATAGAAGCGTTCATATCTGGAAATTTTTTCAATGCATGTATTACTGCTTTTACATAAAAAGACATATATCCTAATTTCATATTATATTTTTCTTGAAAACATTTATCATACTTATTTCTTAATAACATAATTGGTTTCATGTTAACTTCGTTAAAAGTAGTTAACATAGCTGTGTTTTGAATCGTTGACAATAATCTTTCTGAGATTTTTTTTCTCAATGGATTCATTGCAACTTGATTAACAGATCTTGTTTTAGATTGTGTATTATCATTTACAATTTTTTCTGGCAAGATGTATATATTTTTTTTTTCATTTTTTTTTTTTTTATTTAACATACATGATTTTTTAAAAATAAAATTATCTTTAGTAATTTTTTTATTTATTTTTATTCCCTTAATAGTTACTTTATTAATTTCATTATTTGTAATTAATCTACGTATTTTTGGTGTAAAAAAATCTCTTTCATTATTTTTTTTTCTTGAACTGTGTTCTATACTAAACATATTTGATTTTTTTTTAACGGGTTTAATATATCCTAATATAGATTTTGATTGTAAATCCTGACCTACAGATATGTTTTGTGTATATAAAATACCAGAAACAGGAGATGATACTTCTAATACAATTTTATCTGTTTCAATTTCAACTATTAATTCATCTTCTCGAACAACATCTCCTATTTTTTTATGCCACTTTAATAGTATTGCGCTATTAATTGATTCAGGTAAATCAGGAGCTAAAATCTTAATTTTTTTATTCATTTTTTTTCACTTGTTTTTTATTTTTATTGACATAGAAAATGCTGATTTAATGATTTTTTTTTGTTGTATATTATGACTTATGAAATTCCCTTCTGCTGTAGAAGAAAACTTTGGTCGACCAACGTATTTTAAAGATATTAATTTATAATTTATTAAAATATATTTTTTAAAATAAAAATATATGTATTTCCAACTACCTTGATTTATCGGTTCTTCTTGACACCATATAAAATTTTTTACTTGACTAAATTTACTAATAGTTTTATTTATTTTTGAATATGGAAAAGGATATAGTTGTTCAATACGTATTATTACGGTATCAATAATGTTATTTTTTTGATAAAAATCAAGTAATTCATAATAAATTTTTCCTGAACAAAAAATAATACAAGATATTAAATTATATGTACAGCTTGATTGTGTTAATAAAATTGTATGAAATTTTTCTATTAATAATTCTTTCATGAATATAAATGTTTCTGGATTTCTCAATAATGATTTAGGAGTAAATATAATTATAGGAATTTTAGATGTACTACATCCTTGTTTTAATAAAATATGATACATTTGAGATACTGTAGTAGGTATGTAAATTTTAATATTATTTTGCGCGCATAGTTGTAAATATCGTTCTAATCGACCAGATGAATGTTCTGGACCTTGACCTTCATAACCATGCGGAAGTAGGATTACTAGAGGTGAAGAATACCCCCATTTTTGCAGACTAGATGTTATAAATTGATCTATAACAACTTGAGCTCCATTAGAAAAATCACCGAATTGGGCTTCCCATACATTTAAAGTAGCATGAGATACTTTTGAATAACCATATTCAAAAGCTAAAGTAGATTCTTCTGATAAAACTGAGTCCCAAATATAAAATAATCCACTCGTAAAAGATAGATTTTGTAATGGAATATACGTAGTATTTTTTTTTTGACAAATAATAGACGCGTGTCTGTGACAAAAAGTTCCTCTTCTTACATCTTCTCCAGTTAATCTACATGTAATTCCGTAGTACATTAAGACAGCGTAAACTAAATTTTCTGCAGCTCCCCAATCCAATGGAAGTTTATTATTCACCATTTTTATACGATTAAAAAAAATTTTTTTTACTTGATTATGTATAGTTAGATGTTTAGGTAAAGTAAACAACTCAGTTGCGATTTTATTTAAAACATCTACATTATTATAAATTTGTTTAATTAAATATTTTTTAGAATGTTTATGGCGATACGATTTTTTTAGATTATTTGTTTTTAAATTGTGTTCTTGTATTTTTTTGTATAATTGTTGCATAAAATGTATATACAGTTTTTTGTATGAAGTATCTGTTTCCTTTAACGTATTTTTTATTTTTTTAGAATATAAGACACAAATTCTTTTATGATTTTTTATTATATTATACATTTTTGGTTGGGTTATATAAGGATCGTCAACTTCATTATGTCCTAATCTTCGATAACATACTAATTCAATAAAAACATCTTTTTTAAATAAATATCTAAATTTTAAAGCCAGTTTAATTATAAACATAACGGATTCGGGTTGATCGGCATTAACATGAAAAATAGGTGCATTAATCATCTTTGCGATATCTGTACAATAAAAACTAGTTCTTAAATATTTTTTTTTAGATGTAGTAAAAGCAATTTGATTGTTAATAATAATGTGTACACTACCTAAAACATTATATGCAGGAACTTGAGACATATTTAAAGTTTCTTGTATTACACCTTGCCCAATAAATGCAGCATCTCCGTGTATAATAATAGGTAAAGGATTATATTGAGAAGATTTTTGTTCTACAAAAAATTTACAGCAACCAATAACAATAGGAGTTATAATTTCTAAATGTGAAGGGTTATCTAATAAATTGATTTCAATGTTTTTGTTATTTTTTTGAATAATTTTTTTTAATCCTATATGGTATTTTACATCTCCCGTACCATTCCTGTTTTTATAGGAACGAGTTTTATTATTAAACATTTTTAATACATTGTGATGTAAAACATTATACATTACGTTTAGTCGACCTCTGTGAGCCATACCCAAAAATATTTTCTTGGTTTTTTTTTTAATACAAAACATTATAATTTTTTTTAATACTGGAATTAAAATATCACATCCCTCTAAAGAAAAACGTTTGTTTCCTGGAAATTTAGTATGAATAAATTTTTCAAAAGTAGTGGATTGAATTAAATCTTTTAGTACTTCTTTTTTTTCACTACTAGACAGTGAATGTTTAATGTTTTTAGTTTCAATATAATTTTGCAACCATTTTTTTTGTTTGATATCATTTAAATGCATATATTCAAATCCAATATAACTACAATATTTTTTCTTGAAAAATAAATATATTTCATTAAAAGAATTAACATTTTTTTTAAAACATAAAAAATTAAAATTTATTTTATTGTTAAGTTCCTTTGGGGTAATACGATGAAACAGACAAGATAATTCAGGAACATTTTTTATCTTTTTTAAGCGTGCTAACGGATTTAAGTTTGATATGTAATGTCCGTATATTCGATAAGAATTTATTAAATTTAAAAATTTTTCTTTTAATAATTCATGACTATACTCGTTTATTAAATTTTTCGATGCAATATTAAAACAAGAATGAGATTTATGTTCTTGTGCTTGAGATTTAATTGTAGTAAAAATATTATTGTTACTTGTTATACATTTATTATAAGATATTTTTTTAAATATTTTTTTCCAAGATGAATCTATTTTTTTAGAATTAGATAAAAATTTTTTATAAATATTTTCTAAAAATAACTGATTATTTGAGTATAACCACCCTATATCTCGTAATGAAAATGTTTTTTTTTTATTTTTCATGTATATTTTTATATAGTAATCATAGTTAATTATGAATTAAAAATTTAATAAATGGTATATTTTATTAAATTGGATTATGTATATCAATAAAGGTAACATTTAAATTTTTATCTTTTTGAGATAACCATTTTCCCAACAAAAAAATTCCTGATTTTTCTGTAGCATGATGTCCTAAAGAAAAAAAATGAACCTTGTTTTCTTCAGCTATATGAATCGTTTCTTCTGAAACTTCTCCGGTTAAATATGCATCAATTTTTAAGTTTATAGACTTATTAAAAAAATTTTGTCCTTTTCCAGTACACCAAGCGACATATTTAATATATTTAGGTCCTGTTCGGCCATAGTGAAATGGAACTCTATCTAATTTTTTTGATATGGTATGAATTAATGATGTTACAGTGTGTTTTTTTTTGAATTTTCCTGTAAGGACGTACGGAAAAGCATAACCATAGGTAGTAATGTTTAATAATTTTCCTAATTGAATATTATTACCGAATTCAGGGTGTAAATCTAGTGGTAAATGCCAACTATATAAATTGATATTATTTGATAATAATATTTTTAAACGATGTCTTTGCATACCCAAAATTTTTTTTTCTTGGTTTTTCCAAAAATAACCATGATGAACAATAATTGCATCTGCATTTTTTTGCAAAGCAATTTTTAAAAGATTTTGACAAGCGGTTACTCCTGTAATTACTTTTTTTATTTTATTTTTTCCTTCTACCTGTAAACCATTAGGTGCGTAATCTTTTGGGTATTTATGGCTATTTAATTTTTTATTGATGATTTTTTCGAGAATAAAATTATTCATGTCAGAGAACTCTATTGTTGTATATATTTATATATTTTAAAAAATTTTTTAGTAAATTATAAATAAAATTTATATATTTTAATTTTTAAAAATAGATTTTTATTTATATTTGAATATTTTTTATGAATTGCGAGAAGTAATAGATTTTTAAAATATTATTAATTTTTAGTTCATTTATTTTATAAAGATATAAAAATAATTTTTTATTTTAGATAAAAAAAACAGCATTCAGTACTTTTTAGTAAGATACTATTTTTATTTTTAATTAAAAAAATTTACTATTAATAATTTCATTAATTTTTTTGCTTTATTTAGTTTGAAACATAGAATTTTTTTTATACGTAAATTAAAAATTTTTATTACAGATGTTTTCATTTATAATTTTTAATTAATAATTTAGACTAATTTTTTTAATATATTTAATGAATATAATTACATTAATGTAGTTTTTATATTTATAATAGATAATTAAAATTGATAATTTTAATGAAATTATTTATTTTATAACTATATTTAGTAGAATATATAATTTATATAACTTTTTGCTCGGAATATCAATTTTATTTTTTATTATAAAAAAATTAATAAATTGAATTTTAATGTATATAAATATAAAAATTATATTTTTTTTTTTTTTGAAAATTTAGCTTTTTATTATATAACAAGTAATTTATTTAAATATATTTTTTGATGATTTTTAAAAATAATCAAATTTTTATAAATATTTTTGTAATTATTATTGATATATTAATAATGTTTATTTGTAGTTATACAATTTACTAATAGTAATATCAATTTTATAAAAATATTGTTAATGAATTTTTCTTTTTTTTAATAGAAATGATATTTATGATTTTAATATAATTTTAAAAATTAAATTAAAAATATAATTTATTTTTATATAAATAAATAAATTTAGTTTGATTAATTTTATAAACAGTGAAATTTTTATATGTAAAAATTTTATTGAGATAATGAATTATTATATTTCCATTTAAAAGATATTAATATAAAAATAGAAAGAATGGATATTTTTATATTTTTTTATGTGGACTACACTATAGTATTTTTCGTGTTTGAATTTTTTTTCAAAAATTTCACGCATACAAATATAATTTAATTTGTTTAATTTTTATAAAAATTTATACATTATTTTAAAGTAAATATATTGCATGTTAATATTTTTTTTAATATATTTTAATATTCATTTTTTTAATAAGTATTTAAATATACTATTATAAATAATATACTACATTATATAATATATAAATAAAATATTTATACAACTATTTTAAAATTTTATATATCATACTGATATATATATGTTATTTACATATATAAATAATAGTTCTTGTTTAATGATTTTATTAAAAATAACAAAATTATACGATTACTAATCATAGTGTATATTTTATGTATTGATAATATTAATATGTGTTAATATTTTTTATATGGATAAAAAATGAAAAAAACAGGTATTTTTTATGGTAGTGATACTGGAAATACAGAAAAAATTTCTTATATGATACAAAAAAATTTAAATATTAACAAATCTGCAATATTTGATATTGCTGTTTCTCCATTAAAAAAAATGGAAAATTTTGATATTTTGTTTTTAGGTATTTCCACATGGTATTACGGAGAATTACAATGTGATTGGGAAGAATCCTTGCATGTTTTAAAAAAAATGAATTTAAATAAAAAAATAGTAGCATTATTTGGATGTGGTGATCAAGAAGATTATTCAGAATATTTCTGTGATTCAATTGGAATAATGTATCATTTTTTAAAAAAAAAAAATGTTAGATTTGTAGGTTCTTGGCCAATTAAAAATTATTTTTTTGAAGCTTCTCGTGCGCAAAAAAATAAAACACATTTTTTTGGGCTACCAATTGATGAAGATAATCAATCACACTTAACTAGTAAACGTGTTACCGACTGGTTACAATTAATTCATTTAGAAATTAATAATTTACATAATTAATTTTTAAGTATTACAATTTTTTAAATTATATGATATATACAATAATTATTACAAATTAAAATTTTTATATAAATCAATACTTATTGAAAAGTTTTAAAATTGTTTTTTATGTCAAAAATATATATTTGACAGTATTAAAATTAATTTTACTGAATACTGTCAGAATATATATAAATATAATATTTGTATATTTATTAAATATATAAAATTATTTTAATGCAATCCACTCAGCTAGGTCTAGTGCTTTACTGGAATAACCAATTTCATTATCATACCATGATATTAATTTTATAAAATTTTCATTTAATGCCAAACCAGCTTTTTCATCAAAAATTGATGTTAAATGTGATCCATTAAAATCACTTGACACTAATTCTTCATTTGTATACCCAATAACACCTTTCATATATGTTTTTGATGCTAATTTTATTGCAGAACAAATGTTTAAATAACTGGTTTTTTTATTTAATCGAACTGTAAAATCTACTACTGATACATTAGCTACAGGCACTCTAAATGCAATACCAGTGATTTTTTTGTTTAATTCTGGAAGAATTTTTCCTACAGCTTGTGCAGCTCCAGTAGAAGCAGGTATTATATTTTGTAATGCACTTCTTCCGCCTCTCCAATCTTTGAAAGAAACCCCATCTACTGTTTTCTGAGTAGCTGTCGTTGCATGTACTGTAGTCATTAAACCTTCAATGATTTCAAATTCATCATTTATTACTTTTGCTAATGGAGCTAAACAGTTTGTTGTACAAGATGCATTAGAAACAATTTTTTGATTATTATAATTACTAAAGTTAACACCTTTTACAAACATAGGAGTATCATCTTTTGATGGTCCTGTTAAAATAACTTTTTTTGCTCCTGCCTGTATATGTTGTGAAGCAGATTCAGTAGTTAAAAAAATTCCAGTAGATTCCATAACAATATCAATATCAAGAGATTTCCAATCAATATTTTTAGGTTTTTTTTCAGAAAAAATATGTACTTTTTTATTATTTATAAGTAAATAATTATTTTTTTCTTGAATCGATCCTTTAAACAAACCATGTGTTGAATCATATTTTAACATATACGCAATATATTTTGGATTTAATAAATCATTGATTGCAACTACTTCTATATTTGGTCTTGTTTGAGCTAATCGAAATATCATGCGTCCAATTCGACCGAATCCATTTATAGCAATTTTAATATTCATTTAAATAGATACCAATAAATTAAATATGTATGTTAAATATTAATTTTTTTTTATAAGCAATACATATTTAGCGTGAGTGTAATAAAAATTTTTATTTTTTAAAATAATTAAATTTTACCTAAATAAAAATATTTTAGTAATAATGTATACAATTACAATATTTATGATAAAAATAACATAATATATGAATTATTTATATTTAAATAAATTTAAATATATTTTAAATGATTTATTGATTATTTTCAATATCATGACATAGAATACTTAATTTTTCAAATATCACTTTAATATGATCGAATATTGTTTTCTATATCATTCGATTTTTAAAAGTATAAATATTTGATATAATTTTTATATACATATTTAATACTAATAAAATTTATATATTAACATTATTAAAAAATATGATTAATAGTATCTATGAATATTATTTGATATAATTAAAAAATTATACACAATATGTATATAATATTTTAAAAATGTTAATATACATGTTTTAAAATTTTTACTTTTAACAATATTATATTACTATATAACAATATCTATATTGATATAATATGAATATAAAAATTTATTATAAAAATATATTTATATATTTTTTTAATAAAAATCATATATAAAAAATGTTATTGTTTTTTTTTATTAATCTTATATTGGAATATTTTTATTATATGACACAAAATGTAAAAACAAAAATAATAAAAAAAAATTTTTCTGAATTTATTTTAAAAAAACAACCATTTAAAAAAGATCAGTTAGTTGTTCACGTTAAATATGGTATTGGTCGATATATTGGTCTATGTACTTTAAATACTAAAGGTATAGTAGCAGAATATTGTGTTATTATGTATGCAAATCAAGCTAAATTATATGTTCCAATAACCTCTATTGAATTAATTAAATCATATGGTTTTACAACATTTTCGGAAATACCCTTACATACTTTAGGGAATAAAAAATGGTCCTTGGACTGTAAAAAAATAAAAAAAAAAATCTTCGATGTAGCTATTCAATTAATTGATAACGAATCTCATCGATTATTACGAAAAGGGTTTTCTTTTAAGAAAAATATTCAAGAATATTACAATTTTTGTAATAAATGTCCATATTTTATAACAAAAGATCAACAAAAATCCATTAAAGAAATTATAAATGATATGAAAAAACCTATTCCGATGGATCGGTTATTATGCGGAGATGTAGGTTTTGGAAAAACAGAAATAGCGATGCGAGCTGCTTTTATAGCTCTTGATAATAAAAAACAAGTAGCTTTATTAGTACCTACTACATTACTAGCGCAACAACATTACCATACTTTTAAAAACAGATTTTCTGAATATACATATAATATCGATACATATTCTCGTTTTACTTCGTTATCAGAAGAAAGAAACATTCAAAAAAAAATAAAACGAGGTAATATTCATATACTTATAGGCACTCATAAAATTTTATCAAAATCTTTAATATGGAAAAATTTAGGATTATTGATTATTGACGAGGAACATCGTTTTGGAGTGTATCATAAAGAAAAAATAAAAGGATTATATATAAATATAGATGTTTTGACATTAACCGCTACTCCAATTCCCAGAACTTTACATATGTCTTCATTAGGTATACGAGATTTATCAATTATATCAACACCTCCAAAAAAAAGATTAGCTATAAAAACAATTGTTCAATATTTTAATGATCAGACTATACGAAAGGCTATAATTAAAGAATTAAAAAGAGGTGGTCAAATATATTACATATATAATATTATCAAAAACATAGAAGAAAAAAAAAAATATTTATCTAGATTAATTCCAGAAGCGCGTATTCAAATAAGTCACGGAAAAATTCCTCGTAAAGATTTACATAAAATTATGTGTAAATTCTTAAATAAAGATTTTGATATCCTTATATGTACCACAATAATAGATACTGGAATTCACATTAGTAATGTAAATACTATAATTATAGAGCATGCTGATAAATTTGGATTATCACAATTACATCAATTAAGGGGTCGCATTGGTAGATCTGAAATACAAGCATATGCATTTTTTTTTATGTCAAAGACCATGAAGACCAGTAAAAAAGCACAAGAAAGATTAAATCTTATACAATCTTTGACAAATTTAGGTTCTGGATTTACTTTATCTATACATGATTCAGAAATTAGAGGAGTAGGTGAATTATTAGGAAAAAATCAAAGTGGACATATTAAAACTATTGGAATAAAATTGTATAAAAAATTTTTAAGCAATGCTATTGATGAAATTACAAAAAGTAAAAATAAAAATACTCTTCATGAATTAAATTCTAATAATAAATATGTAGATATTCAATTGCATATATCAGCTATTTTTCCTGAAGATTACATAAGTGATGTGAATCTTAGATTGTTTTTTTATAAACAAGTTTCACGTATTAATAATAATAAAAAATTAAAACATCTCAAAAAAAAACTACACTTGTTGTTTGGAGCTTTACCGATATGTGTAAAAAATTTGTTTTTATTAAAACAAGTAAAAATTCTTTCTAGTAAAATAGGAATAAAAAAAATTCAATGTTCTAAAAAAAGAGTGTGTCTTGCTTTTAATAAACAAAATATTTTAAATACTAATTGGATATGTAAAAAAATCATTAAAAATCCAAATAATTGGAAATTAAATGCTGATAAGTTATATTACTATCAGTCATTTAATAACAGTATAGATATTTTATTTTGGATTAAAAAATTTTTAAAAAACATCATAAAAAATCGATTAATTAACATGATTACAATAGAGTAATTGTATGTATACTCTAATTATTGATATATTAAAAATAAATACTTATATATAAACAAAAATTTTTAATATTTTGATAAAAATTTATTTTTTATATAAAAATATATATATATTTATTTTTTTTAATTTTGTATAAAAATCACATTAAATAAATATTTAAAAACTTTAATATTGTTAAATATAAAATATTTTATAAAAGATAAAAAGTTATTTTTTTTATTTAAAATGAAATATGTACTATAATAAAATTAATCATTAAATTAAAAATACATTTCAATGAGAATAAATATGAAAAAAAATATCTTTGTTTCTTGTTCAGTCAATCACCACATTGAACATTGGATTTTAAAAAATAATTTGATCTTATTAAGAGTAAACACTATCACCACTTCTGGTAAACCTCAACCATTAAAATATAACAAAAAACATCGATTACTATATACTGGAGAAACAGGAAATAATAAAATTGTTACCTATAAAAAAAAATTAAATAATCAATTTAAAAAAATACATGAAATTAAAGTATTTAATACACCTAATTATATTTCATTAAATAAAAATAAAACAATATTATTTTGTGCTTCGTATCACGGAAATGGATTTAGTGTCTGTATTTTAAATGCATCTGGATTAATCTATAACACTGCTTCTGTAATAGAAAATCTAAAAGGATGTCATTCTATAAGAATGCACTATGCTAGTAGCTTACTATTTGCATCCGCTCTTAAAGAAGATAAAATTTATATTTATAATTTAAAAAATCATAAAAATAAAAAGATTACTGTAATTTTAAAAAATGTCATCAATACCGCTGATAATAGCGGTCCTCGACATATTACTTTTCATCCATTACGACCTTATTTATATTCAATAAACGAATTTAATGGAACAATTGATGTATGGTTTATTAATGATAAATCAATTTCATTACAATTTATACAATCAATTTCATTGATCCCGAAATCATCTACACTTCCTTCTTGGTCTGCAGATATCCATGTTCACCCTAAGGGAAACTATTTATATGCTTGTGATAGAGCTAATAGCATCATTTCTCTATTTTCTATTAGTAATAGTCAAGGTACTTTATTAAAGACGTGTACTTATCAAACCTTATTACAACCTCGATCATTTAATATTAGCAGTGATGGGAATATATTAGTAATTACTGGAGAGTTATCTAATTCTATAAAAATTTACAATATTAATCATAATAACGGTTTTCTATCTGAAATAACTACACAATCTACCGGAATAAATCCTTTGTGGGTTTTAGTTGAGTAATAAAATTGCTATTTTAGTATTTTGTTGTTTTTAAACATAAAAGATTTATTTAATAAATAAAATTGTAATATAATTTATTGATATTAAATAAATTTTATATATAAAGAACAATTTATTTTAAAAAATTTTATGTTAAATGATTATTTAATAAGAATTATGTTACACATAATACATGTAACATAAAATGTTTTATTAATTGTTAAAAAAATAGCATATACAATGTTTTTCATTAAAATTTTATATAAATGTATAAAAGTAAATGATATTTATGCTTCTTATATAAATAATTTATTATAAATAATTTTTATGTACTATATATAGGATATTTTTTACAGAGTTTTTTTATTTTTCTTTTTATATTTTTAATCTGAGATAAATTATTTGGATTATTTAAAATATCACATATCCAATAAGTAATTTGACTAACATTATTAATATTAAATTTACGCTTAGCAAGCGCTGGAGTACCGATACGAATTCCAGATGTAATGAAAGGTGTTTTAGAATCGTTAGGAATAGTATTTTTATTTACAATAATTCTAGCAGTAGCTAATAAATCGCTAGCTTCTTTTCCAGTTATTCCTTTAGTAGATAAATCTACTAAAAACAAATGATTTTCTGTTTTTCCGGAAACAATTCTAAATTTTTTTTCTAAAAATATTTCAACCATTTTTTTTGCAAATATTATTGTGTTTTTTTGTAATAATAAAAAATCTGAACTTAAGGCTTCTTTAAAAGAACTTGCTTTAGCTGCAATAACATGCATTAAAGGTCCTCCTTGACTACCTGGAAACACAGATGAATTTAATTTAGAATATAATTTTTTATTTCCGTTATTTGAAAGTATTAATCCTCCTCTCGGTCCTCCTAAAATTTTATGTGTAGTAGTACTAACAACATGAGCATATTTAATGGGATTAGGATATAGACCGGCTATAATTAAACCAACAATATGCGAAATATCTACGACAAAGTAAGCATTTATTTTATCAGCAATTTTACGCATATATTTCCAATCACAGATTCCTGAATATGCAGAAAATCCACCAATAATCATTTTAGGTCGATATAACATTGATAAATATTGAAAATTTTTATAATCTATTTCACCGTTTTTTTTGATACCATAAGTATAAGATTTGTATAGTTTTCCTGAAAAATTTACAGTAGATCCATGTGTTAAGTGTCCTCCGTGATTTAAATTCATACCTAAAATAATATCTTTTGGTTTTAGTAATGCTTGAAAAATTGCAAAATTAGCTTGTGAACCAGAATGGGGTTGTACATTAACATACTCAACATTAAATAATTTTTTAGCTCTATTAATAGCAATATTTTCAATTTCATCAATCACATTACATCCGTTATAAAAACGATTTCCAATATATCCTTCTGCATATTTATTTGTTAAACAGGAACCTTGAGCTTCTAATATAGAACGACTTGCATAATTTTCTGATGCAATTAAATTAATACATGATTCTTGTCTTGTTTTTTCTTTTTGAATTAAATTCCAAACTTCTTTATCTGCTTTTTTTAGTGTTTTATTCATCATATATTTGTAATGACTTACTATAAAATGTCAATTATTTGTAATAATTAACAATATTTAAAAATTTTTTATTAATCAAATAATTTGATATTAAATATTATGTAATAATAAAATTATATTAATTAATAAAAATACATGGATTTTGGAAAACTCTATTTATTAAAATTATTTGATTTTTTTTTTTGTATATATTTTTAACTAAAATTTTATTTACATTCAATAAACTAGATTGCAAAACTAATAAAAATTTTGATTTTATTTTATTTGATTTTTTTAAATAATTATTCTTTTTGAATTTTTTTAAAGAAGTATTAATTCTTAATTTTGGCCACATATAACGTAATTGATTAGCAATATATATTGATAATACTGAATACATGGATTCTAAAAAAATGATATTTATATCAACAAAAAAATTTTCACAAGACTCTGGATTAATAGATTTTTTTAAAATAATTATCCTATCTATACCAATAGCAAATCCGATAGCTGGATTTTTTTTTCCACCTAAATATTCTACTAAATTATCATAACGACCACCTGCACAAACAGTATGTTGTGAACCTAATTTTTTTGATGTCCATTCAAATACAGTATCATTGTAGTAATCTAATCCTCTAACTAATTGATTATTTACAATATAATTAACTTTTGATTGAGTTAATAAAGTACATAGTTTCTTAAAACGTTTATGTGAATGTGAATTTATATATTGATTTAAAATAGGCGCAGATTTTAATAATTTTATTATATGGGTGCTTTTGCTATCTAAAATACGAATTGGATTGGTAGACAATAATTTTTTTTCGTATGTAGTCAGTCCTGATGTATGTTTTTGAAAAAATCTTTTTAAATCCAAAGAAAAATCTTCCCTATCTTTTATAGTTCCAAGAGAATTTATTTCTAATATTAAATATTCTAATAGATTTAATTTTTTCCAAATACTTACGGTTAACATGATCATATCGTAATCAGCAAAATAACTATTTATACCAAAATATTCAACTCCAAATTGTTGGAATTGTCTAAATCGCCCTTTTTGTGGTCTTTCATAACGAAACATAGGACCGTAATACCATAATTTTTGAATTTTAGAATTGTAAAACATATTATTTTGTATGCAAGCTCGAATACAACCAACAGTACCTTCTGGTCTCAGTGAAATTTTTTTTTTTTTTTTATCTCTAAAATTATACATTTCCTTATGAATAATGTCAGTATTATTACCAATTGATTTTTTAAATAATTCAGTGTGTTCAATTATTGGGCTACGAATCTCAAAATATGAATGATTATGCAGGATTTTTTTTATTGTTTCTTCAACGGTTTGCACAGAATTAATTTCTAAAGGAAGAATGTCGTGCATACCTCTAACTGATTGATACGTTTTACTCATATAAAATAAGAATCCTATATTAAAATTGTTGATTTAATTAATTTTTTAAAACTTTAGTGTATAAGAAATTTTTCTTTTATATAAAACACATATAATTTATAAATTAAAGGTATTGACTGATTAACAAAAATAATTTTATATGCCTGTTAATTGTC
This sequence comes from Buchnera aphidicola (Cinara pseudotaxifoliae), assembly GCF_900128595.1. Lineage (NCBI taxonomy): Bacteria > Pseudomonadati > Pseudomonadota > Gammaproteobacteria > Enterobacterales > Erwiniaceae > Buchnera > Buchnera aphidicola. The sequence continues at coordinate 224,533 of NZ_LT635893.1, read as the reverse complement.
CGCATGCAGCCTGAATATCAGAACCTCTGTTTTTTCTAATCATGATAACAAAACCTTTGCTTTTTAAATATTCACAAAATGTAGTAATTCTGTTGTAATTACTACATTTATAAGAAGAATTTTTTATGGTATTCCAAGGAATTAAATTAATTTTACAAGGTATATTTTTTAACAAACACGCTAATTCTTTTGCGTGATGTTTATAATCGTTAACATATAATAACATAACATATTCAATTGTTACTACACCTCGATTTGCTGTTGATTTTTTTAAATAATTTCTAACAGATGACAATAACATCTTAATATTATAACGTTTATTTATAGGCATAATCATGTTACGAATATAATCATTAGATGCATGTAAGGAGATTGCTAATGAAATATCTATTTTTCCGGCTATTTTATTTATAGCTGGAACAAGACCAGCTGTTGATAGAGTCACTTTATTTTTAGAAAAATTAAAACCATATTTATGTAACATAATATCAATTGCAATAATAATGTTTTTTAAATTTAATAAAGGTTCTCCCATACCCATCATAACAATATTTTTAATTGGAGATAAAATATGATTTCTGTTTCTATACTGATTTATTTTATCTATAGCGTACCATATTTGACCAATAATTTCTGAAACTAATAAATTACGAGTGTATCCTAATTTACCTGTTGCGCAAAATTTACAACCTAAAACACACCCTGCTTGAGATGAGATACACAGAGTAGCACGTTTTTTTTCTGGAATATATATTGTTTCAATAAATTCAGTATTAAACAAAAAATTCCATTTTATTGTACCATCAATTGATTTTAGTTCATTTATACATTGAGGTAATTGAATAATAGATGTTTTTTTTAATTTTTCTTGTAAAGAACTATTTAAATTATTCATATTTTTAAAATTAATACAATTTTTTTTATAAATCCACTCCATTATTTGTATAGCTCGAAATTTTTTTTCTCCTAATTGTAATACGAAATTAATCATTTTTTGTAAATTAAAATTTAATAAATTGATTTTTTTTTTTGATTTAATTTCTAAAAATTGTTTATTAAGCATTATTTTTCCAAAATATATTAGTTAATATTATTTACCTCTAAAAATAAAAATAAATTTTTAAAATGTATTGAAACAAGTATATAATAAACATCTAGTTAGATAAAGATATTGAATTTTAATATTAAAAATATTTATTCATAACAATTTTATAAAAAACATTATATATGAGAGATTATTACATGAATCCTATGTTAAATATTGCTATACGGGCTATTCGAATAGGTGGAAAAATTATTACTCAAAATTATGATTCTAAAGATATTAGGAATCAATTAGATTCACTAAATACAATTGATTATTTACGTAAAATACGAAAAAAAACTTTTTCTTCTATTTATTCTATTATACATCAATCATACCCTCAACATTCTATACATAATGTATATTCTAGAAAAAAATCTTTAAAGAAAAATAATCAGTGGTTTATTAATCCTTTAAACGGAACCATGAATTTTATTAAAAAAATTCCACATTTTTGTCTGTCAATATTAATAAAAGAAAAAAATCAAACGTATATATCAGTAATATATGATCCTATTAAAAATGATTTATTTACAGCTATTAAAGGTCAAGGTGCTCAGTTAAATGGTTTTCGTGCTAGATGTTGTACATATAAGAATACTTCTAATAAAATTATAGCTTTTTATTTCAGAGAAGACAGCCAAAAAAATGCTGATTTATATATTTCTTTAATCCAACAACTTATCCAAGAAACAATTTCTTTTCGACACACCGGCTGCTCGATTTTAGATTTAGCATATTTATCTTCAGGAAAAATTAATATTTATGTTGGATTTAATGAGAAACCGTTAAATATAAACTTTGGGGAATTGCAGATTAGAGAATCAGGAGCATTGATGACTGATTTTGTTGGAGGACATAATTATATTAAAAATAAAGTTGTATTAATAGGACAAGCTAATATTTTGAGATTTTTTTTAAAAAAAACACGTAAGTTATATAAAAAATTTAATTTTTAAAGAATTATAAATAATAAGTAAAAATAAAATTGTATGTTTACAATATACATTTATTTTAAAAAATCTAGTATAAAGTATATTCTTATATATGCATTAAGGATAAATATTTACTAATATAGTTTTATTTTTTATTTATTAAAAATATAATAAAATATTTTTAAAAATTATTTTTTTTTGTTAACTAAAAAAATTTATAAATTTACTGAATTAAAAATATTTTTTATATCAATAGAATTTAATTCTATAAATTTTCCTTTTGATAAATTTCTTGGTAATACTGTAGAACCATAACTAATTCGAATTAATTTATTAACTTGTATATCAACTGATTTCCATAGTAACCGTACTTCTCGATTTTTTCCTTGCAGTAAAGATACTTTGAACCATTGATTTTTTTTTTGATTATTTATACTAAAAATTTCATAAAACTTTGAAACTGAAGAACCAATTTTAATTCCGTTTTTTAAAGTTAAAATTTTATTTTTTGATATTTTTCCGAAAACTTTAACTAAATATTCTCGTTTGATCATGTAACGTGGATGCATGAGTCTATGCGCTAATTCTCCATAATTAGTAAACAATAGTAAACCTGATGTATTAATGTCTAATCTTCCTACATTAATCCATTTAGAATGAAATAATTTAGGTAATTTATCAAAAACCGTGTTTCTTTTTTTTTCATCCTTTTTGGTACAAATTTCACCAATAGGTTTGTTGTAAACAATAACTCTAGTGATATCTTTTTTTAAAAAGAATTTTTTATTATTAAATAATACATATTGAATTTCATTTTTTAAAAAACGTTGCCCTAAAGAAATCGTTTGCCCGTTTATTTTAATTAATTTCTGAAAAATTTTTTTTTCAATAGTTCGACGTGATCCGAGACCATAGTTAGACAATATTTTTTGAATTCTTTCTTTCATAATAAAGATCCTGTTTATATAAATTGTAATAAATTTTATTATTGGTTTTATATGCAATATTTTTTGTATTTAATAACATGTATTATTATAAATATAATTATATATTTTTTATTTAAATATAAAAATTATTTGTGTATATATATACATATAAAATATTTATTTATTGAAATTTTTGAATAATATAAATGTTTTGTTTTTATAAAAAAAGAGTGCTATTATCAAACTAGATAATAACATTTATTATTGTTTATAATAAATAGTAAATTTTATATAAAATATATAAATATAAAATGTATGATTACAATACAAATTATTTTTGTATTATAATAAATTTATATGTTTAATTTATATAAACTATATTTTTTTATTTACATAATTACATTAATAATTTAATAAAATAATTTTTAATTTAAAATATTTATAAATTTTATTTGTAATATTTTACATGTATTTATTTTTATATTTAAAATATAACCATATTTAATTATTTTATTGTAATTTATAATTGATTTTAATGTTCTAATATATCTAAATAATATTATTTATCTGTAAAAATATAAATATCATATATAATTTTTATGTTTAAAATTAATTTTATTAATTTTAATTTATTAATAACTTATAACAATTTTTAATAAATATAATTAATTAACCAAAAAATTTATGTTTGTTCGTAAAATAGCTAATAGATAGTGTTATAATATAGATATGTAACAATTTTTAAAATAGAGTAATAATCATATATTAATATATTTTAATATTGTTAATTTAATATGATTTATGGTTGTATATAAAAATGAAAAAAATTTTAAAAAAAATATATAATGGAGAGTGTTTGAATAAATTAGAAAGCTATACTTTATTTCATAATATTTTTCATAAAAATCTTAATGACATACAAATATCTGCAATATTATCGATATTATCATATCGAACAGAAACATACGAAGAAATTATTGGAGCTAGAAAATTTTTAATGCAATCAATGAAATTATTTCCTAAACCTAATTATATTATATCTGATATTGTAGGTACAGGAGGTGATCAAAAAAATAGTTTTAATATATCTACCGTTAGTGCTCTTGTTGCAGCATGTTATGGTATTAAAATAGCAAAAATGTGTAATATAAATTCTTCTGGAAATTTAGGTTCTGCAAATTTATTGCAAAAATTAAAAATAAATGTTGCATTATCGCCTCAACAGTCTAAAAAATATTTAGATAATAAAAATATTTGTTTTTTATTAGCTAATTCTTATTTTAGCGATTTTGAAAAAATTTCACATGTTCGCAAATCATTACATACAAGAACTATTTTTAATATACTGGGTCCATTACTAAACCCCGCTCAACCTAAACATGCATTAATTGGTGTATATAAAGTAGAATTAATGTTATTATACGCAAAAATATTATCCAAGTTACAGTATCAACGAGCTATTATTGTACATAGCGGAGGAATAGATGAAGCTACACTTTATTCCGAAACGCACATAGTTGAATTAAATAATAAAAAAATCATCAAATATAAGGTTTATCCAGAAGATTTTGGTTTAAAAAAATGTGATAAAAAATATCTCATTAATAAAACTGAACAAGAAAATTATATAGAAACTATAAAATTATTAAAAGGAAAAGGAGAACCGGTGTATGCACAAACAATTGCAATTAATATAGCATTATTAATGAAAGTTTTAGGAAATGATGATATTTCACAAAATACATTAAAAATATTAAATTTTATTAATACTGGTCAAGTTTATGATTTTGTTATTAGACTATCTAAACCATAAAAATCATTTATTCAAGAAAAATTATGAAAAATAATATAATTTCTAAAATATTACAATGTACACAAGAATGGGTGTATCATAAAAAAAAAAGTACCCCTTTAAATTCTTTTTATGGAAAAATAAAAAAAACAAATTGTTTTTTTGAAAAAAAATTAAAAAAAAATCGTCCATCATTTATATTGGAATGTAAAAAATCTTCTCCTTTAAATGGTGTTATTAGAAAAAAATTTGATATTTCAGAAATAATATCGACGTATCATAAATATGCTGATGTTATTTCTGTAATTACAGAAAAAAAATTTTTTAATGGTAGTTTTCGATATTTATTACAAGCACGTGAACAAACTGATAAACCATTGTTATGTAAAGATTTTTTTATTGATCCTTATCAGATATATTATGCTCGTTATCATCAAGCAGATGCAATATTATTAATGCTATCTATTCTTGATAATGAAACATATATAAAATTGTCTAAAATTGCAATCAGTATGAATTTAGGGGTGTTAACTGAAATACATACTTTAGAAGAATTAAAACGTGCTTTATTTTTAAAGGCAAAAATAATTGGAATTAACAATAGAAATTTAAATGACTTATCTGTAAACTTAGATACTACTAAAAAACTTTCATCATTAATTCCTCATAATAAAATTATTATTTGTGAATCTGGTATTAAGAAATATCAAGAGATTCGTTCATTTAGTAAATTAGTTGATGGTTTTTTGATTGGAACACATTTAATGCGTTCAAAAAATTTGGAATTTTCTGTACGTAAATTAATATATGGTAATAACAAAATTTGCGGTTTAACAATTCATGAAAACGCTTGGTTAGCTGAAAAAGTCGGTTGTGTGTATGGAGGTTTAATTTTTACCCCCTCATCAAAGAGATGTATTACTATACAAAAAGGAATGAAAATTATAAAAAATAATTTATTGAAATATGTTGGTGTTTTTTGTAATCAAACACATCAAGATATTTTGAAAAAAGTGTGTGAATTAAATTTATATGCAGTACAACTACACGGAACGGAAAGTAAAGATTTTATTATAACTCTAAAGAAATTATTACCCAGTAATGTACGTATTTGGAAAGCAGTACCCGTAAAAAAAAATACTATTATATATACAAATAAAAATATTAATCGTTATATTCTAGATCATAAAACAGGAGGTACAGGAAAAAATTTTAATTGGAAATTAATAAAAAAATTTAATATATCTAATATGATGTTAGCTGGAGGTTTAAATTTAAAAAATATTTTTTTAGCATCTACATTAGGTTTTATTGGATTAGATTTAAACTCAGGTTTAGAAATATGTCCGGGAATTAAAGATCCTAAAAAGATTAAATTAGCATTTACAATATTACGATTATATTCAAAAAATAAGAAATTACTTACAAAAAAAAATCAATAGTTAATATTATGACCATACTTAACCCTTATTTTGGAAAATTCGGTGGAATGTTTGTTCCACAAATTTTAATGCCAGCATTATATGAATTAGAAAAAGTTTTTGTTCACACACAAAATGATAAACAATTTAATAACAAGTTACATAATTTGCTATGTTCTTATGCAGGTAGACCCACTCCTTTAACATTATGTAAAAATATCAGCAATAACACAAAAACTAAAATTTATTTAAAAAGAGAAGATTTATTACATGGAGGAGCACATAAAACCAACCAGGTCCTAGGACAAGCTTTATTAGCAAAAAAAATGAAAAAAAATTGTGTTATTGCAGAAACAGGAGCTGGACAACACGGAGTAGCTTCTGCTATAGCGTGTTCTTTATTGCAATTAAAATGTCGGATATATATGGGAACCAAGGACATGTTGAGACAATCACAAAATGTCCTTAAAATGAGATTATTAGGAGCAGAAGTAATTCCTGTATCATCTGGATCAGGAACACTCAAAGACGCCTGTAACGCAGCTCTAAGAGACTGGTCTAATAGTTATTCAGATACTCATTATATGATAGGAACAGCAGCAGGCCCCCATCCCTATCCTACTATTGTGCGGGAATACCAAAAAATAATCGGACAAGAAACTAAAAAGCAAATTTTATCAAGAAACAATATTCTTCCTAATTTCATTATTGCTTGTGTAGGTGGAGGATCTAACGCTATTGGAATATTTTCATCTTTTTTAGAAAATACATCAGTTAAATTAATTGGTGTTGAACCTGCAGGACTAGGACTACATACCGATCAGCACGGAGCTGCTTTAAGTTTAGGTAAAAAAGGAATCTATTTTGGTATGAAATCGTATCTTATGCAAAATAATAACGGACAAATTAAAAAATCATGGTCAATTTCAGCTGGTTTAGATTTTCCTTCAATAGGACCAGAACATGCATGGTTAAAATATATACAAAGAGTTAAATATGTGTCTATTACTGATGAAGAAGCAGTTGATGCATTTTTACAATTATCTAAATTAGAAGGTATAATTCCTGCTTTAGAATCATCTCATGCTATTGCATATGCGTTAAAATTAATGCGTATGAATCCTACCAAAAAACAAACAATAATTGTAAACTTGTCTGGTCGAGGAGACAAAGATCTTACAACTATTGATAATATTATTAATAAATCAACATAAGCGTACACATGAACTCACGATACAAACTATTATTTAAAAAATTATATTTTAAAAAAGAATATTGTTTTATTCCTTTTATAGTTTTAGGAGATCCATCTATAGATGTTTCTCTAGAGCTTGTTAATGTATTAATTAAACATGGTGCTGATGCGTTAGAATTAGGAATACCATTTTCTGACCCTATATCAGATGGAATTACTATACAAAAAGCACATGATAGAGCATTAAAAAATAATGTCACTATTAAGCAGTTTTTTAATGCGGTTAAGCGTATACGATCTAAATATTCTACAATCCCAATTGGAATACTGACATACGCTAATCTTGTTTTATATAATAAGTTAACGCATTTTTATTCATACTGTAAATCCAGTGGAATTGACTCTGTTTTAATTGCAGATGTACCAATAGAAGAATCTTATGTATTTAAAAAAACAGCAAATATGTATAATATACAATCAGTTTTTATTTGTCCTCCCGATGCTAATACTACTTTAATTAAAAAAATTTCTAACAGCAGCCAGGGATACACCTATCTCGTATCCAGACCCGGTGTTACAGGTATTCAAAAAATATATTCTAAGCAGTTATTATTAAAAACTATTAAAAAATTAAAAAAATATCAATCTTCTCCGATTATACAAGGATTCGGAATTAATAAAACCTCTCAAATTAAAGATATTTTAAAAAATGGCGTACAAGGTATTGTCTGTGGTTCATGTATAGTAAAAATTATAGAAGAAAACATTTTGAATGTTGAAAAAATGTTAATAAAAATGAAAAAACAAGTAATTAGATTCAAATCTAAAACAAAAAATATTTTTACTTAAAAAGTAAATATTTTTATATAAAAAAATATTTTTAATGAAATATATTTTATAATCATATCATTTATAATATCAACATATATTATTTATTTAATATAAGGAGGATATATCTTGTTTAGTATATATATGATAATAATAGATGTACATTATTTTTTTTATAAAAATATAACAAAAATATTAATATTTTCTACTATAACTTCACTTATAAAATTATTGATACACTATATTTTTAATGTTACTGTAAATGAAGTATCCTGTTTATATCGTATAGATTTCTTAAAAAAAACATCTTTATTTAAAGTAATACATGATATGGATGTAAATCAAAAAAAAATAATTTTTTATATAATGCGTACGAAAATTATTAGTTCTGTTATTAGTAATTTTTTTTTGTTAACATTAGTATTTGGTTTAATACCATTTATTTCGTCATTTTTAATAAAAAAATTTTATTATATAATATCACATATATTTAAATCTTTTTTTTTGTTTTCCTTGATTCTTTGTTTACAATATTCATTAATAGAAGTAACCTTTAGTTTTTTTACAATTTTGAAAATATTATTACATAGTATGTTTTTTATGTCTGTTATTTATTATATAGCTGAAAAAAAGAATATAGTTAGTGCATTATGTAGTGGTATAGAAATAATATTTGTTAATGTTAATCTTGTAATCCCAAAAATTTTAGTTTGGTTGATATTTAGATGGTTATTTTCAATATTATTAAAATTATCATATACATTTCCGATATATATAAATATTTTTTTATTAAATATATTAATAAATATATATTTTTCTTATATAATTATATACTTATTTAGATTTTATTATTTTTCTAGAAATAGAAAAGTTTTTTCTTAGATTGTATATGTATTTTTATACATATAAAATTTTTTTAAGTTATTTTTAAAAAAATGTTCAATAAATATATTATAATTATTTAATTAATAAATCTTATAAATGAATTAAGTATGTTGATATTAATAATATAAAAAAGTTAATTATCTATAAAAATTTTTACATTTAAAAATTAATATAATGATCAAAGACAATTTTTATAAAAATTTAAAAAAATTTATAATTTAATTAGTGAATCAAATGTCAAACTATAAAAATAACAGTATTGCTAAAGCTGACAATATAATGTTAAAAACACTCGCTATGCCATCTAGTAGAAATGTAAACGGAAAGATTTTTGGAGGTTGGATTATGGCTCAAATGGATCTTGGTGGTGGAATTTTAGCAAAAGAAATTTCAAAAGGACTAGTGTATACTGTGCACGTTAAAGATATAAATTTTTTAAAACCAATATCGGTAGGAGATGTGGTAACTTGTTATGCTCAATGCATTAAAATAGGAAATACTTCTATCACTATTCAAATTGAAGTATGGATTAAAAAAATGAATTCTCGTTCTTGCGGATTATCATACTGCACAACCACAGCTACATTTGTTTATGTCGCTATAGATAAAAAAGGTCATCCAAAATTATTGTCTACAATTAATTCTATATAAAAATATATATTATATAAAATAGAATTTTTCTATTAATTAAAATTAAATAAATAAAATTTTGTAAAAAAAACAGTAATATCTAGTTATTTATAGATGCAAATATAATTATTTTTAAAATAATTATATTTAAAATTAAAAAAATTTAAATAATAAAGATAAGTTTTCACGAACATAATAACATTTATTAAAAATATTTATTTTATGTATAAAATTGTATTAATAAATTTATTTAAATATTTTTAAATATACATTATTTTGTATTTAATATGTATAACATATATACATATTTTATATTAAAATAGTTAATAATTATGATGTATATATAATCTTTTAGTTGTTTAAAGTTTATATATCATTTTTTTTTAAAAATTATCTTATTGTAAGAGGATCGTTATTTGTATGTTCATGTTATTTAATTTCATAATCAAAATATTTAAATGTATATATAAATTATTAAATATAATAAGAGAAGTATTACTAAACTTAATTTTATTGATAATAATTTTTATATTTATTTGGTCACTTCAAGATGTTAAAGAAAAACCAAAGACTGATGTTGTAAAAGAAACACCTAAAGTATTAGTAATACGCTTATATGATTCTTTTGAAGAAACACCTCTACAGAGTATATTTAAACATGGACTGTTTCATTATTTTTCAGATAATAGTGACTCAGATAATCCAGATAATTCTATTTTTGAAATTACTAAAAAAATTAAACAAGCAGAAAAAGATCCTATGATACTAGGTATTGTGTTAAAAGCAGAAAATAATTTTTCTAGTGATCAAGTAGTTTTAGAATATTTTGGAAAAAAATTACACGAATTTAAAAAATCTAAGAAACCAATTATTGCAATGGGAAGCAATTATTCACAAAGTGAATATTATTTAGCAAGCTTTGCTGATAGGATATTTTTATTACCTAGTGGATCTATTTATTTTAACGGTATTTCTAACACAAAGATGTTTCTAAAAAATTTCTTAAAAAAATTTAGAATACACATACATGTTTTTAAAATAGGAAAATACAAATCAGCTGTAGAACCTTTTTTAAGAAATAGTTCATCCAGAGCAAATAAAAAAATAGATAAAAATATTGTACAGTTTAAATGGAAACATTTCTTAAGTGTAATAGCACGTAATAGAAAAATACCTATACAAGAAATTTGTCCTAATTCCAAAGAATTTATTGAAAAGTTAAAAAAACATGATAATAATTTTGCACAGTATGCTTTACACAATCATTTAATAGACTACATTGCTAAAAGAAGTAGCTGCACGGAGTATTTAATTAAAAAATTTTATAGAAATACAAACGAGGTTGACTATCCTGTTGTCAACATTGATAATTATCCTTTACACGGACAAAAAATCTCTTCAGATTCAAATAAAATTTCAGTAATTATAGCAAATGGTACAATTGGAGATAGTTCCGATGAACCAGATGCTATGGATATTCCATATGTTTTAAGCGAAATTAATCACGCTCAATATAATAACAAGATAAAAGCTATAGTTTTAAGAATAAACAGTCCAGGTGGTAATACAGAAGATTCAGAACGTATAAGACAAAAATTACTTGAATTAAAACAATGTAAAAAACCAATAGTGATTTCTATGGGAGATATGGCTGCATCTGGAGGTTATTGGATTTCTACTGCTGGTGACTATATTATAGCTCACCCTACTACACTTACTGGATCTATAGGTATTTTTTCTGTCATACCAACTCTAGAAAAAACATTGTCATTAATAGGTATACATTCTAGCGGGGTACATACTGACTATTATGATTCATTTGATTCGTTTACTGATATGTCGATACAGGAGAAAAAAAGAATGTTAATGGATATTTCTTATGGATATAAAAAATTCATTAATATCGTAGCACATTCACGTAATCAAACTGAACAGTATATACAAAAAATTGCAAATGGTAGAGTATGGCTAGGAGAACACGCTAAGAAAATAGGTTTAGTAGATGAAATAGGTGATTTAGATGTTGCTATTAGTAAAGCAGCTAAACTAGCAAAATTAAATAGTTTTGATGTTATATGGACAACTAGAAATTATACTATCTCTGAAATAGCTAAAAATAAAATTAAAAAATTGCTTAAAAAGCAATCTTATAACGTTTTACAAACATTTTTACCTAAAAAATCTATAAATACTATTTCTTCTATTTATAAAAAAATTTATTATATATATAAAAATATATCATTTAGTAAATTGAATGCTATTTGTTTTGATAAATATATTATATAAAATAATTATTTAAATTAATAAAACACCAATAAAAATAAATTAATTTTTTTTGGTGTTTTAATATAATTTAATACATTAATTAATTATTTAATATTTTTAAACAATATAAATATTTAATTTATTTTGATAAAATTAATAAAATTGATATATTATGTTTTTAAAATTATTATTGAATATAAAAGTTATTTATATATTTAAATATATTGCTGTTCAGCATGGTAAGAAGATCTCACTAAAGGACCACAAAAAACTTTAACAAAACCTAAAGATGAAGCAATTTTTTTAAATTCATTAAATTCACTTGGTGTAATATATTTTTTTACAGATAAATGATATTTACTAGGTTGCATATATTGACCAATTGTAATTATAGATACTCCTACAGATTTTAAATCTTTCAGTACGGATATTATCTCTTTTTTTTTCTCCCCCAAGCCCAACATAATTCCTGATTTTGTAGGTACATCTGGACACATTTTTTTAAATTGATGTAACAAATTTAAAGAATTAATATAACTAGCTCCAGGACGAACTTCCGTATATAATCTTGGAACATTTTCTATATTGTGATTAAATACATCTGGAGGATATTGAGTAAATATATTTAATGCTGTTTTTTCTTTTCTACGAAAATCAGGTACTAAAATTTCTATTTTTATATTTTTTTTTTTTCTCAGTTCATAAATACATTTAGCAAAATGATTAGCTCCACCGTCTTTTAAGTCGTCCCTAGATACTGCTGTCAGCACTACATATTTTAAATTTAATTTATTAGTAACTTGGAATATTTTTTTAGGCTCTTCAGAATCTACTTCTAACGGTCTTCCCTTTTTTACTGCACAAAAAGGACATTTTCGTGTACATATAGAACCTAAAATCATAAATGTAGCAGTTCCTTGGTTAAAACATTCAGATAAATTAGGACAGTTAGCTTCTTCACACACAGAATGTAAATTATTTTGTTTTAAAATATTTTTAATTTTATCAATTTTTTTTAAGTTAGATGGTAATCTAATTTTTAACCATTTTGGTTTTTTTAAAACCATAGAATTTGAATGATTAGGTAATATATTAGATATAATATATGTATTATTTTCTTTTTTTTTATGTACATTAATTTTTTTTTTTTGAAACATATTTATTCTTCTACGATTTTGTTTTTTAAAAAAAATCAGCAAGTAAAATCATGTATATATTAATTTTTGCTAAATATATAATCAAATAATCAATTATTAATTATAAAATAATCAAAAAAAATACAAAAATTTTTTATAAATAAATCTTTTATAATTTTCATAGAAATATTTTTATTAAATTTTTTTATTTGTGTCATTGATATATTTTTATTACCACAAGGATCAATATATTTAAATGGAGTTAAATTCATATTTACATTTAAAGATAAACCATGTAAGGAACAACCTTTTATAATTCTAAAGCCTAAAGAACAAATTTTTTTTTTTTTTACATATACTCCCGGCCATTTTTTATCTGTATATGATGATATTTTTAAATCTTGTAGCACTTTCACTATTACAACTTCAATTTTTTGTACTAATTTATAAAATTTGATTTTTTTTCTTTGTAAATTAATTAATAAATAAACTGTTAATTGACCGGGTCCATGATATGTAATTTTTCCACCTCTAATTGAATTAAAAACTGGTATTCCATGAATATGAGAAATATTATATTTTTTTTCTGAAATACCATATGTAAAGACAGGATTATGTTCAACTAACCACAATTCATCAATAGTGTTTTTATCTCTATTTTTTGTAAATACATACATATTTTTTTCTATATTTAACCAATTACATAAACCTAAATGTCGTATAATGATTTTCATTTTTTAGTTTTATATACATTAATTAATTAAAAATTAGTTAATACAATAGCTGTATCAAAAGGAATGTCTTAATAATTGTTATACTGCAGGTGTACAAAAAATGTTATGAATTCCATAGATAATAGATTTTATACTAACAGTTAGTAACAAAAAACCAAAAATACGTATCATTGTTAAAATAATGGAATAATTTATAAATTTAGAAAAATATAAACTAATTTTACATATACAACAACATATTATAGAAAACAAAATTATAACAGTAGCTCCGCCTAATAAATTATAAATACTATTATTATGTATGCTCCATGCAATAACCATTTTAATGGATCCTATTCCTAAAAGAAAAGGTGTAATTAAAGCAAGATACGGTGATTGCATGTTTGTGTCCATAAAATTATTATGTTTGGAATGTTTACTAAAAAAATTGCTAATAGTAATTTTAAGGAACGCCCAAGCAGTAAACAACATCATTATACCTTCAGTAATACTTACAAAAGCTAGTGGTGTATTAAAAAAATTTAAAGCTATAGAACCTAAAAACAAAGTAATACATAAAATTATAGATAAACTAAGATGCATTAATATGTTTACTTGATTTGTTTGTTCGGTATTTTTTAAATAAAAAGAAGACAAAAACATTAATATTATGTTAATTGGAGTTATTAAAATAAACAAGGTAACAAAAAAATTTAAATAAAGATACATATTAGCGCTTAAAAAGTTCATAGAAAAATCCTCTGTATAGTTATAATGTTATTTTTTGATATGAATACGTATTTATTAATATCCGGTAAATCATATAATACTGTCATTTATTTATTAGAATTTATATTATTCTGTTATTTTGAAAATATTATGATGATATCATATATCATTTTATTTTACTAAAGTTGCAATAATTTTTTTTGTTATATTATTTATATATAATAAATGTACAAGAATATTATCTGATATTTTATAATGAATTTTATTTTTTATGTAAACAACCCCATATTCTGGCTTACAAATTACTTCGTTACGAATATTATGAATATATTTTAAAGGAATAAATATAAAGGCTCCATTTTTTAGTAAACGAGCATTTATCCCACTTCCAAAAATGTCAACAATATATGCATAATAATTTTGATTATTATAATTTATTGAATGAAAAAAATTTGTGTATAACCATTCTTCTATTTTTCGAACAGCCATACGTGTTTTTCTTTTACGTTCAACGATATGTGATATTAATGTGCTATCAGGAGGAGATATATTTTTGCACCCTTTAATTACTGATTTAATTAATCTATGATTTATCATGTCACTGTATTTTCTTATCGGAGATGTCCAAGTAGCGTACGAAGATAGTCCTAAAGAAAAATGAGGTTTAGGAACTGTACATATTTCTCCAAAAGATTGAAATCGATATATTCTATAATTTACATATTCATCGGACAATATATCCAAAGATCTTTTTAATTTACAAAAACCAGATATAGTCATAAGTTCTTCGGATGTATATAGTATATTATATGTTTTTAAAAATTTAACAACATTTTTAATGTTAAAGTCATTAAATCCAGAATGTGCATGATATAAACCAAAACCCAATTTTTTATCCAAAAAATCAGCAGCGCAAATATTTGCAGAAATCATAGACTCTTCAATCATCTTGTTAGCTATTCTTTTTCTATCTATAGAAATATCTAGTATTTCCCATTTTTTAGATAAATGAAATGTATATTCAGGATAGTTTTTAAATAGCAAAGCATATTTTTTTCTCCAACTATTTCTAACAATATATACTTTGTTTAATAAAAGTATTTGTTTTTCAATTCTTTTATTTTTTGGTTTCCATTTTCCTGATTTTTCTAACCAATCAGATACATCATCGTACGATAATTTACTTTGAGATTTAATCCAGGCTAAAAAAAAATTCGTTTGCTTCATTTCGATTTTACCATTACTATCAATTACTATTTTACATGCTAACACTGGTCTTTTAACGTGAGGTTGTAGCGAACACAGATTTTCAGAAAATTTTTTTGGTAACATCGATATATTTAATCCAGGTAAATAATTTGTAAAAACACGTTGTTTTGCTATGTTATCTATTTCTGTATTTACTAATATATATTCGGTAGGATCAGCTATAGCTACTGTAAGAATTAAATGATTTGTATTAGTTTCTTCAACATAAATAGCATCATCAATATCTTTTGTATAGTTATTATCAATAGTAATAAAATCTAAATTTGTTAAATCTAAACGATCGTTATTAGAAATATTCTGTGGAAAAAAATTTAAAAAATCTACTTTAGGTGATTTTTTTTCTAAATTATATTTAGATAAAATAACATGCCAAGGTAATAATGGATTTTTTTTTTCAGAAATAAATTTTAATATTTTGATACAAAAACAGTTATGGTTATTATTCAGAATATGCTGACATAATTCTGCAGTAACCCAATCACCATTTTTCCAGGATCTTTTAATAGTAGTTTTATATTTATGAAACGTTATATCTCGTATATATGGATATCTAGGTTGTATATAAATAGAATTATTATGTTTATGCACAGATCCTATAAATCTTTTTAAAAATGGTTTTATTAATTTTTTAGGAAATACAATTTCTTTGTTATTTATTTTTTGAACAGATCCTATTATCCTATCTCCATGAATAACTTTTTTCATATTTTTAGGAGGAATAAAATATGTTGTTTGAGAATCTACTTTTAAAAAACCAAAACCTTTAGACGTACTTTTTACAATTCCTTCTACTTGAAGTGTTTTTTTTTGTAATTGGTTTTTTAATTGCATAAGTATAGGATTATTTTGAAACATAATATTATAACCTAATAATTTTATTACTATTTTTAAAATGAAATTAAATTAACACTAATATATATTTACGTTAATTTGATAATCAAAAAAATTTTGTATGATATAACAATATATTATAGAATATTATTTCCATTATCTACATATATAATCTGTCCGGTGATTCCACTGGATAAATCAGAGCATAAAAATGCTGCGACATTTCCTATTTCTTGTGTAGTTACATTAGCTCGTAAAGGAGAATTATTTTTATTTTTTTTTATAGTTTTATGAAAATTTTTTATTCTATAGGCCGAAACAGTTTTTACAGGTCCTGATGAAATTGCATTTACTCGTATGTTTTTTTTCCCCATAGAAACTGATAGATACCTAACATTTGCTTCTAATGAAGCTTTCGCTATACCCATTATATTATAATACGGAACATATTTAATAGCTCCAATATATGATAATGTTAAAATAACTGATTTATCATTAAGAAAAATTTCAGCTTCCTTAACTATTGCTACTAAGCTAAAAGAATTAAGTTCATGTGCATTTAGAAAATCTTTGCGATTAATTATCTTGACATAATTTTTATTTAACTGCACTTGAGGAACATATGCTATAGAATGAACTATTCCATCAAAATTACCCCATATTTTATGTAAATTTTTAAATAATTTTTTTATTGAATTATCTGAGTTTAAATCACATTTTAAAATAATTTCGGAACGAACTTGTTTAGCTAAATATTCGATCTTTTTTTTTGATCTTACATCATGATACGCAAAAGCTAGTTTAGCTTTTTGTTTGTGCATTGCTACAGCAATTCCCCACGCAATAGAAAAATAATTTTTGATACCAAAAATCAAAATTTTCTTATTTTTTAAAAAAGCCATATATTTAAATATACCAATTATGTTATTAACGATGAAATATTCATTATATTAATAAAACAACAAACTGTATGTTTATTTTTATATATTATATAATAATTAATGTTTTTATTAACAATGAAATTTTATATATTTAAAATAATAAAAATTATTTACGATATATATCGTATATCTTATTTTTTTATGAAATAAAACATCAATGTTATAAATATTATTAATTTAATAATTTTACGAAATAATTAATTTTTAATGATATTTTTGAATTATATTATTTTATTTGTGTACTTACGGCAAGTATTGCATACTTTTATATATAACAGCTCCACCCAAACATTGATCGTGCTTATAAAATACTGCTGATTGCCCGGGAGCAACACATGAGATTGGTTTGGAAAACATAATATATGTATTTTTACATTTATCATTTATATAAATAATGCAATCTATTGGACAACTTTGATATCTAATTTGTACCATACATTTTAATTTAAATGTATGTAATTTATAATTAATCCAATAAATTTTCTTTGTTAAAAATCCACATGATAATAAATAAGGATTTCCTGCTCCTTGAACAACAAAAATAATATTTAATTTTACATTTTTTTTAACTACATACCAAGGATATGTATTTTTACTTTTTTGTCCCCCAATTTTTAATCCTTTTCTTTGACCAATAGTATAATATTCATGACCATCATGTAATCCTAAAAATTCTCCAGACATTGTTAATATTTTTCCTGTCTTATAAGGAATATATTGATTCAAGAATAATTTAAATTTTTTAGGTTGAACGAAACAAATACCGGTAGAATCTTTTTTTTGATATACAGATAATTTTATTTTTTTTGCCAATCTTCGTGTTTTTGATTTTTTTATATTTGCAAGAGGAAAAATAATTTTTGATAAAATATTTGATTGTAGAGTATACAGAAAATAACTTTGATCTTTATTTAAGTCTTTAGCCCTATGCAAATAGTACTCATTTTTTTTTTTTTTAATTGCAGCATAATGACCGGTCGCAAAATAATCTGCTTTTAGTTGTTCTAACGCAAAACGCAAACAAATATTAAATTTTATAATCTTATTACATAATATATCAGGATTTGGAGTATAACCTCTTTTATATTCTAAAATGAATTTACTGAACACTTTTTCCCAATAATCTAAAGAAAAATTAATAGTATGCAATATGATATTTAATTTTTTACATACAGATTTGGCATCATTTAAATCAATTTTGGAAGAACAGTAATGACTAGAATCATTTTCTTCCCAATTTTTCATAAATATACCTTCTACATTATATCCTTTTTTTAATAATAACCATGCTGAAACTGAAGAATCTACTCCTCCTGACATAGCTAAAATAACTTTTTTTTTTTTCATGTTGATATTACAGCACCATATTAGTTTTATATATAAAATATATACATTGACATACAGACAAAATTTTTATGAACAAAAAATATTGTATTAAAATTTATTAAATTAATTTATTTAAACAAAATTAGTAACTAAATAAAAATTTCTTATATATTATATACAATATATATATCATATTTTACATAGTTTTTATATTATATATGATATATAAGAAATTTATTAAAAATATTTAATTAAAATTATTACTAAATCATTATATTTAATTTAAATACATAGTTTATAAAATCAACATTATAATAGACGGCGCATTGATTATATTATGAAATACATAAGAAATTTTTCTATTATTGCTCACATAGATCATGGAAAATCTACTTTATCTGATCGATTAATACAAATTTGTGGTGGTTTATCTAAAAGAGAAATGTCTGAACAAGTTTTAGATACCATGGATATAGAACGAGAACGAGGAATTACAATTAAAGCACAAAGTGTAACAATCAATTATGTTTCTAAATCGGGAAAAAAATTTTGTTTAAATTTTATTGATACACCCGGACATGTAAATTTTGCATATGAAGTCTCAAGAGCTTTATCTGCATGTGAAGGAGCGTTATTGTTAGTAGATTCTGCACAAGGTGTTCAAGCACAAACTGTTGCAAATTGTTTTAATGCTTTAAAAATGAAGTTATCTGTTTTACCTGTTCTAAATAAAATTGATTTATCTAATTCTCATCCCCAAAAAGTGCGTCAAGATATAGAAGATATAATCGGTATTTCTACTGAAAACATTGTCTTATGTTCTGCAAAAACAGGTCTGGGAATACCAGAATTATTAGAAAAAATAATAACTGTCATTCCTTCTCCTAAAGGAAGTAACGATAATCCTTTACAAGCGTTAGTAATTGATTCTTGGTTTGATAAATATTTAGGAGTAGTATCATTGATACGTGTAAAAAACGGTTATATAAAAATAAAAGATAAAATTCTTATTTTAAGAACAAAGCAAGTTTATCAAGTAGATCAGTTAGGTATATTTACACCAAAAAGAATTTTAAAATCAATGTTATCATGCGGAGAAGTCGGCTGGATAATTTGCGGTATTAAAAATATTCGATCTATATTAGTTGGAGAAACAATTACATCATTAATAAATCCTTCTAATACATTATTGTCCGGTTTTAAAAAAATCAAACCTAAAATATATGCAGGTTTGTTTCCTATACAAAATAATCAGTATAATCAGTTTAAAGATGCTTTAAAGAAACTACAGTTAAATGATTCTTCTTTATTTTATGAATCTGAAAATTCACAAGCATTAGGTTTTGGTTTTAGATGTGGTTTTTTAGGCATGTTACACATGGAAATTATTCAATCTCGTTTAGAAAGAGAATATAATATAAAAATAATCATAACAGCACCTACAGTGGTATATGAAGTAATTATTCTAAAAAACAAAAAAAAAATTTATTTAGATAATCCTATAAAATTTCCTAATTTTAATTGTATTTATGAAATTAGAGAACCAATAGCATTGTGTAATATTTTAACACCTGTTAAGTATATAGGAGAAATTATTAAATTATGTATTAAAAAAAGAGGTATACAAAAAAATTTAATATATCATAATACTCAAACTATAATTCAGTATGAAATTCCATTATCTGAAGTTATTTTGAATTTTTTTGATCAGTTAAAATCTATATCCAGTGGATATGCTTCGCTAGAATACAGCTTTGTTGGTTTTAAAAAAAGTGATTTGGTTAAAATTGATATTTTGATTAATTCTATTAAAATCGATGCATTATCGTCTATATGTCACAAAAAAAATTCTGTTTATTTTGCAAAAAATATGATAGGAAAAATAAAAAAAATAATACCGAGACATCAATTTAATGTACCAATTCAAGCTTCCATTAATAACAACATCATTTCTCGAACTAACATCGTTCAACTTAGAAAAAATGTATTATCTAAATGTTATGGAGGTGATATTAGTAGAAAAAAAAAATTGTTACAGAAACAAAAAAAAGGAAAAAAAAGAATGAAAATTATAGGAAATGTTAAAATCCCTCATGAAATATTTTTTTCAATACTACAATTAGATTAAAGATAACACGGAATAAAAATATATGAAACTTTTAAATAAATATACATTTATTATTATGACTGGAATATTAGGAATTTTATGGATATCATATTATATATCTTTTGTTTATAATGTTTTTTCAAAAAAAAAAAAAACAATATATTTTAATAAATCATTACAACAACTACTTCAAATTTTTCCATTTATCTTTTTTATCTTTATTTTTAGATTGTTTTTTTACGAACCTTTTACTATTTCTTCACATTCTATGTTTCCAACATTATTAGCAGGTGATTATGTAATAGTACAAAAATTTTCTTGTATTAAAAATAATATTAATGATAAAAAAATTGAATTTAAAAAATATAAACCCGTTAGAAACGATGTTATCGTATTTCAATATCCACATTACACAAAAAAAAATTATATTAAACGTGTTATAGGTATTCCCGGAGATACAATTATCTATCATCCTTTTACAAAAAAAATATATATTGTAAAAAATAAAAATATAAAAAATACAAACATTTTTTATGAAAAACAAAAAAACAAAATGAATAAAAAAACACATCCTATTTATTGTAGATATAATGATAAGAATATAGGCACATATAGGTGTTTGAAAAAAAAATTATATCGAGAAAAGTTGTGTGATCATATACACAATATAATTGTTACACATGGAATAAAAAATTTTTTACATAAACCATATAAACAATATAACAATAAAATAAAATGGATGTGGGTTATTCCTAAAAACAAATATTTTGTGATGGGTGATAATAGAGATCAAAGTTCAGATAGTAGATTTTGGGGTTTAGTTTCAAAAAAAAACATTTTAGGAAAAGCTAGATATATATGGTTTAATGTAAATTACACTAATAAAAATTGGCTGAACACAATTTTATTTAATAGAATTTTTAAAAAAATTCAATAAAATTATCATAAATATTAAATTTAATAACATAATTTTTATTATAAATATATCAATTGTTTCAATTTTAATCGGTGTCATATGAATGCAATAGTAATGAACAAATTACAACAGTTTATTGGTTATACATTTACTAATGTATCTCTATTAAAACATGCTTTAACACACAGAAGCGCTAGTACGAAACATAATGAAAGATTAGAATTTTTAGGAGATTCTATTTTAAGTTTTGTTATAGCAAAAGCTCTATATCATCATTTTCCCAAAGTAAATGAAGGAGGTATGAGTCGAATGCGCGCAACTTTAGTACGAGGTAATACTTTAGCAGAAATTGCATCTGAATTTTCTTTAGGAAATTATTTAAAATTAGGACATGGAGAAAAAAAAAGTGGAGGATTTAAAAGAGAATCTATATTAGCAAACGCTATTGAAGCTGTAATAGCTAGTATATTTTTAGATAGTAATATTTATACTGTAGAAAAAATAGTATTACAGTGGTATAAAAATCGTTTTATGAAAATGAATCCTATAGGAACAAAAAAAGATCCTAAAACTCGATTACAAGAATTTTTACAATCTAAACGTCTTCCTTTACCTGTATATAACATAGGACAGATATGTGGCGCGGCGCACAATCAAATTTTTACTATTTACTGTAAAATAAACGGATTATCGGAGATATTAATTGGAATTGGAGCTAGCAGAAGAAAAGCTGAACAAGATGCTGCTCAAAATGCATTAATTCGATTGGAGGTAGAATAGAATATTTATGAAAGAAGATACTTTTTTTGGCAAAGTATTGGTTGTTGGTCGAACTAATGTAGGTAAGTCTACTTTAATAAATCAGTTTATAACATCTAAAATTTCTATTACATCACGTAGACCTAATACGACTCAAACACACGTAACTGGTATTTATACTTCTAAAGTAATTCAATTTGAATTAATTGATTCTCCGGGAATACAAATTAGTTATAAAAATTATTTAGATAAAAAAAAATTACGTGATACTTATAATTTGATTAAAGACACAAACATTGTAATTTTTGTAATTACTAGTTTTGTATGGACTCCACAAGAAAAAAATTTATTAGAATATATTAAAAAAAAAAATAATGAATATATCATGGTAATTAATAAAATTGATAAAATTAAAGATAAAAAATCATTATTACCATTTATTTTTAAAATAAGCCAGTTAATTAAAAATCATGAAATTTTTTTAATTTCAGCTAAAAAAAAAATGTATCTAGAACAGTTATTAATTTGTATTAAAAAAAAATTACCAATATTAAATCACAAACATTTAGATCACATAAAAACAACTTGTACTAAAAAATTTTTAATCGCAGAAGTAATTAGAGAAACTTTAATTAATCTTTTAAATAAGGAATTAGTATATGCTTTTACAGTATCGATATCCTTTTTATATCAAGATACAAAAAAAAGATACACTATTAAAAGTATAATTTTTGTTAATAATCTACGTCACAAAAAAATAATTATTGGTTCTAAAGGAAAAAAAATAAAGCAATGTTGTTGCAAATCACGGTATAAATTAGAAAAATTATTTAAAGAATACGTTTTTTTAAATATACAAGTAAAGATAAAATAAATTATTTTTGTAATATATTGATATTTAGAGGAAATAATGGCAATTATTGGTATTGGAATAGATATGGTAAGTGTAAAACGTTTTAAAAGATTAATTATTTGTTATGGATTTTTAATACCTAATAAAATTTTGTCGAAAAAAGAATTGATAGAATATAAAATATATAATAATAAAGAGAAGTTTTTGTCTATAAGGTTTTCTGCAAAAGAAGCCATAGCTAAGGCTTTAGGAATAGGGATTTATAAAAATATGTTTCTAAAAAACTGTGAAATTATGCATGATTCATATGGTAAATTAGTTGTTCGCATGTATGGATTTTTAAAAAAAAAAATAAAAAAATTAAAAGTTAAAAATATTTTCTTAAGTATTACAGATTCGTTTAAATATACTCAATCTATTGTGATAATAGAAAATTAGAAAAAAAAATTATCTTTTATTTTTAAAAAAATCTTTTAATAAATTTGAGCATTCATTTAATAGAATGCCAGATTTAATATCTTTTATATGATGTTTTACATTATGTATATACAATAAATTCATTAAAAAAGAAAATTTATATTTTTTAAAACTATAAGAACCATAAACTACTTTGCGTATCCTAGCAGATATAATTGCAGAAGAACACATTAAACACGGTTCATGTGTTACATATAAAGAAGTGTTATATAGTCTATAATTTTTTAATATACTACTTCCTCTTTGTATTGCTAAAATCTCAGCATGGGCGCTTACATCAAAAAGAGAAATACAAGAATTTTGTGAAGAACTCACAAGATCATTATCCTTTACTAAAACAGATCCGATAGGTATTTCTCCTTTATTTTTAGCACAATACGCTTGTTTTAATGCTTGTTTCATCCAATAATTATCAATATTAACTATGCTCATAAAAATTTTTTTTTAAGAAAGTATTTTACTCATCTTTTTTTGTTTAAGGATATTCTTTTAAATATAGTAGATTGATCTATTTTCCAAGAATTATTTTTTTCATCTAATCGTTTATCTCTTTTTGATTTACCTTTAGCTATTCCAATTTTAATTTTGCACCAAGATTTACGCCAAAATAATTTCAGTGGAACAACTGTATAACCTTTTTTTTGTATGTAATTAAGTACCGCTCCTATTTCTTTTTTATGCAATAATAATTTTCTAGTACGATCTGATTGACATACACAAGAATTCACAACAGTAGTTAGCGGTTGAATGTGTACTCCAATTAAATATATTTCATTATTATTAATAGTTATATATCCAGATGTAAGCTGTACATGACCTAATCGAATAGATTTTACTTCCCATCCCTGTAAAACAATACCTGATATAATAGTTTTTTTTATAAAAAAATTATACTGGGCTTTTTTATTTATAAAAACTTTTTTTTTATTTTTTTTTTTTGTAAAACTCAATATATATTCCTTTATTTTAATTAAAATAAAATTTTTTATTTAAAAAATAAAAAAATCAAAAAAAACAATTATATAAAAAAAAATATTGTTTTATCTTTTTTTAGAAACCGAAACTAAAGCTGGTCTTAACAATCTATTGTGCAATAAATATCCTTTTTGAATAATTTTAGAAATATAATTATTTTTATATTTTTCAGAAAAATCAATAGATATAGCTTGATGTAAATTAGGATCAAAGGGTATATTAATGGAATTAATAACTAAAATATTATATTTTAAAAACAAGGAAGAAAAATTTTTTTGTATTTTTTTTAAACATGTACAAATATCTGAAATATCATTGTTACAATTATTTAATGCATTTTCTGTTGAATCTATACTGTCAATAACAGGTAATATTGACATAATCTTCTTTTCAAGAGAAAAATTGTAAGTATTATTAACTTTTTTTTGTAATCTTTTTTCAAGTTGCAATAATTTTTCTGAATAATCATTACATTTGTCTAATAAATCTTTTTTTAAAATCGATAATTTTAACTTTTTTTTTTTTAGTAATTTTTTATATAATTCTAAAGTAGAATCACTACTAGTGCTATTAGCTTTTTTATTTTCAGATTTATTTTTTAAAAAATTATTACTATTCATAAATATATTTCCTAATTATTTTAATATAAAATACTTTTTTTTACTTACTAATAATTTAAAAATATATACATTTTATTATTAATAATAATTACTTTATAAAAATTATAATTATAAAAATTAATTATAAATTTAATTAAAAACAATATTTTACGGTGCGGACGGGATTCGAACCCGCGACCCCCGGCGTGACAGGCCGATATTCTAACCAACTGAACTACCGCACCCGGAATAAATACTAAATTAGAAATATAAATTTTATATTTATTTTTTAAAATAGTCAACATAAATAGGCAAAAATATTTTTAAATATTATTTTTATCAATCATATTTATATATTTTTTATGTTTTTCATTTTCTGAAATCGAAGCAAATAAAATCTTCAAAGGTTTATTTTTATTAAATTCTTTGTTTAAAGACGGAATTACTTTTTTTATATTACTAGTTTGAAATACTATTTCGTGTTGTTTACTTGTCATATATAAATATAACTTAAAAAGAATCCAAGAATCTAACAAAGCTCCATGAAAATTTCTTTTAGAGTTTTTAATATTATATCTGTTACACAAAGCATCTAAACTATTTTTTTTTCCAGGAAATAATTTTCTAGCAATACATAAAGTATCTGTAATTGTACTAAATTTGCATATTTTATTAATATTAAGATTTAATTTACTAAATTCATAATCTAAAAAACTAATATCAAAAATAGAGTTATGTACTATAATTTCTGATTTTTTTATAAAATTGATAATTTTTAAATAAATGTCTGAAAAAAGTGGTTTATCTAATAAAAAATCTTCAGAAATACCATGAATTTTATATGCTTCTTTTTCAATATTACGTTTAGGATTTAAATAATAATGTAAATATTTACCAGTATATTTTCTATTAACAATTTCTAAAATACCAATTTCTATAATTTTATGATTAATATATAAACAACCAGTTTTATTCATTCCGGTGGTCTCTATATCTAGAACCACTTGTCTAGAACTGTATAAAGAATTCATTATTTAGTTATTTAAAATATAATAAGTTTAAAAAATATGTTTTTTAGATTATCAATAATTAAAAATTATTAATTATTAATTATAAAAAATAATTAATTAATTCTTAAAAATAACAAAATATAAAAATTTTATCTTAATTTATTTTTTATTGTATCAATTAAATAATAAAAATATAATTAAAAATTATATTTATACTGGAGCTAAGCGGGATTGAACCGCTGACCTCCTGCGTGCAAGGCAGGCGCTCTCCCAGCTGAGCTATAGCCCCTTTCTGTTGTCATGGTAGGCCTGAGTGGACTTGAACCACCGACCTCACCCTTATCAGGGGTGTGCTCTAACCGGCTGAGCTACAAGCCTGTTTTGCTAAAAAAAATCAGAAAATTTGTGTGAGCACAATCTAATTAAATGTTTTATATTTTAAGGAGGTGATCCAACCGCAGGTTCCCCTACGGTTACCTTGTTACGACTTCACCCCAGTTATGAACCACAAAGTGGTAGGCGCCCTCCAAAATTTGGTTAGGATACCTGCTTCTTTTGCAACTCACTTCCATGGTGTGACGGGCGGTGTGTACAAGGCCCGGGAACGTATTCACCGTGACATTCTGATACACGATTACTAGCGATTCCGACTTCGTGGAGTCGAGTTGCAGACTCCAGTCCGGACTACGATACACTTTATGAGGTTTGCTTATCTTTGCAGAGTTGCTTCTCTTTGTATGTACCATTGTAGCACGTGTGTAGCCCTGGTCGTAAGGGCCATGATGACTTGACGTCGTCCCCACCTTCCTCCGGTTTATAACCGGCAGTCTCTCTTGAGTCCCCGGCCTAACCGCTGGTAACAAAAGATAAGGGTTGCGCTCGTTGCGGGACTTAACCCAACATTTCACAACACGAGCTGACGACAGCCATGCAGCACCTGTCTCATAGTTCCCGAAGGCACTTCTATATTTCTACAGAATTCTATGGATGTCAAGACCAGGTAAGGTTTTTCGCGTTGCATCGAATTAAACCACATGCTCCACCGCTTGTGCGGGCCCCCGTCAATTCATTTGAGTTTTAGCCTTGCGACCGTACTCCCCAGGCGGTCGACTTAATGCGTTAGCTTCAGAAGCCATTCCTCTATGGAAACAGCCTCCAAGTCGACATCGTTTACAGCATGGACTACCAGGGTATCTAATCCTGTTTGCTCCCCACGCTTTCGCACCTCAGTGTCAGTTTTCGTCCAGGAGGTCGCTTTCGCCACAGGTATTCCTCCAGATATCTACGCATTTCACCGCTACACCTAGAATTCTACCTCCCTCTACGAAACTCTAGTTAATCAGTTTCAAATGCAGTTCCTAGGTTAAGCCCAGGGATTTCACATCTGACTTAAATAACCACCTACGAGCTCTTTACGCCCAGTAATTCCGATTAACGCTTGCACCCTCCGTATTACCGCGGCTGCTGGCACGGAGTTAGCCGGTGCTTCTTTTTCAGATAACGTCAATTAATAATGATATTAGCATTACTACTTTCTTCTCTGACGAAAGTACTTTACAACCCGAAGGCCTTCTTCATACACGCGGCATAGCTGCATCAGGCTTTCGCCCATTGTGCAATATTCCCCACTGCTGCCTCCCGTAGGAGTCTGGACCGTGTCTCAGTTCCAGTGTGGCTGGTCATCCTCTCAGACCAGCTAGAGATCGTTGCCATGGTAAGCCTTTACCTTACCATCAAGCTAATCTCGTCTGGGTTCATCTATATGTGCAAGGTTTCTTGACTTACAGAAATCCCCTGCTTTGGTTATTTAACATTATGCGGTATTAGCTATCGTTTCCAATAGTTATCCCCCTCATATAGGTAGATCCCCAGATCTTACTCACCCGTTCGCCGCTCGCCGGCAAAAATATAAATATTTTCCCGTTGCCGCACAACTTGCATGTGTTAGGCTTGCCGCCAGCGTTCAATCTGAGCCATGATCAAACTCTTCATTTACGTGTAACTTTTTATTACAAAACTAATTTTTTTTTACATTAAAATTAATAATGAATAATTTGTATCTGAACATTTAATTGTCATGTGCCCACACAAATTTTCTGAAATATTTTTTAAAGAGCTTTTTCTTACAAGATCTATATTATCTTGTTTTTTAAAAAAGTCAACACATATTTTTAATTTATATAAATTTTAATATTTTTAATGATCTATATTTTGTATAAGTATAAATAAAATTATGTAATGCACATGTATCTTCAAATGTAAATTTTTAAAACTCTTATTTATAAAGATTAACTTATTGATTTCAAAAAAAAAAAAAAATCTTTCCTACAATCTTTAGTATTTATTAAATAAAAATTAAATATCATTATAATGTATAATATTAAAAATATCAAAAATATTTTACTTATACATTATAAATACAACTTATTTAGGTGATTTTATGAATATTCAAAAATTTTTAAAAAAAAAAATAAAAAAAATATATAAAAAATACGGAATTTCAGATGATTTGGATCCTGTTGTTCGAAAAAATATAAAAAATAATGAAATTGACTATCAAGTCAATGGAATTATTAAATTTAAAAAAATAACATTATTTTCTCCATATAAATTAGCAATTCATATTTCTAATCATATGAAAAAATTAAATATACATAAAAACATCTCTGTTCTTCAGCCAGGATTTATTAATATTACTTTAAAATCTACATGGCTTAACAAGCATATTAATAATATGTATTGTTCAAAAAATTTTAATATTTCAAAAAAAAAATCAAAAACTATTGTAATTGATTATTCTTCACCCAATATTGCTAAAGAAATGCATGTAGGGCATTTACGATCAACTATTTTAGGTGATGTAACCGCTAGAGTCATGGAATTTTTGGGACATAACGTAATTAGACAAAATCATATTGGCGATTGGGGCACACAATTTGGAATATTAATTACACAATTACAATCAAAATCATATACATCATGCCACAATATTGAATCAATCTATCAAACAGCATATTTAAAATATCAAACTGATCCAATTTTTATAAAAAAAGCAAAAAAAAATGTAGTAAGGTTACAAAATAAAAATAAAAATTGTTTAAAAATATGGAGTACTTTAGTAAAATCAACTATAAAAAAAAATAACGAAGTATATAAAAAATTAAACGTTTCTCTTACCAATAATGATATTCGAGGAGAAAGTTTTTATAATTTTATGTTACCTGGTATAATTTCTGACTTGAAGAAAAAAAAAATTGCCATTCATTGTGAAGGATCTATTATTGTTCCACTGAAAAAATTTAAAAATCGTATAGGTCAAAATATGGGAGTTATTGTACAAAAATCAAATGGTGCATTTTTATACACTACAACAGATATTGCTTGCTTAAAGTATAGATGCAATACCTTAAAAGCACATAGAATTATTTATTATGTTGATAAAAGACAAACACAACATTTGTTACAAGTATGGGAAATAGCTAGAAAAGCAAAATATGTAAATGTTGACACGATATTAGAACATCATTCTTTTGGAATGATTTTATATAAAAATAAAAAACCTTTTAAAACACGTCATGGAAAAATAATTCGATTACTAGATTTATTAAACAAAAGTATTTACAGAGCAAAAAAAATAATAAAACACAAAAACCCAAAAATGAATAATGAAGAAATAAAATTAATTGCCTATAATATTGGAATTGGAGCTATAAAATATTTTGATCTATCAAAAAATAGAATGTCAGATTATATTTTTAACTGGAATCAAATGTTATCTTTAGACGGTAATACAGCTCCTTATATACAATATGCGTATACACGAATTCAATCAGTTATTAAAAAAAACAAACTACACGATAATATATCTTCATATCCTATCAAAATTTTTACATCATATGAACGAAAACTAGTATTAGTAATATTACAATTTGAAGAAACTATATCTCAATTAGAAAAACACGGAACACCCCATCTGATGTGTAATTATTTATACGATCTTTCTGGAAAATTTTCAAAATTTTACGAAAATTGTTCTATTTTGTTCGTAAAAGAAATACACATCAAATTCAGTAGAATAAAGTTATCTATATTAACCGCTAGAATAATCAAAAAAGGTTTATATTTATTAGGAATTAATACTGTATCAAAAATGTAAAAAAATAGTTATTTTAGTAAATACAATTAAAATCTATCTGTATCAATTGTATGAACAATTTTTATGGTTCGATCTTCAGAGATTTCTAAAAATGATAAAACTGTTAATTCAGGAATACTTGTTGTAAATAATTTTGCTAATAAAACACGAATTTTTGGATGCACTAATAATACTGCCGGTAAAGTATTTTGTTTTTGAAAAATAAGTGATAATTTAGTTTTTTTGATCAATTTTTCTGAAAACAAGGGTTCTAATTTACTTTTTTTATTATCAACAATTTTTAATAATATATTTTCTATTTTAGCGCTTAATCCAACAACACAAATATTTTTAGAGTTAGAAAAAAATTTTTGTGTAATAAATTTTCGTAAAGCAATACGAATAATGCTAGTTAAATTATCTGTATCATTTTTTCTAGCATCACCATGTTTTAGTAATGTTTCAAAAATTGTTCTTATATCTGTTATTGGTATACGATCATATAATAAATTCTGTAAAATATTTTGTAGAACAGTTATTGAAATTATCTTCGGTACTACGTGATTAACTAATTTTGGAAAATTTTGCGAAACACGATCTAAAAATTGCTGTGTTTCCTGAAAACCAAAAAAATCGTGTAAATTATATCTAATAATTTTATCAAGATGTGTGATAATTACAGAATTAGGTTCTACAACTAATAATTTTTTTTTTATAACTAAATCTTTAGAAGCTATATCAATCCAAAAAGCAGGTAAGTCAAAAACCGGTTCTTTTACTTTTATGCCTCCTGGTATAGTAACTGTGTTCTTTCCAGTATTTACAGCTAATATTTTGTCTAAAAAAATAAACCCTGATTCAATTTCTACTCCTTTTACAAAAATTTTATATTGTCCATTTTCTAATCTAGAATTATGAATACAATCAATTTCGGGAATCAAAAATCCAAAATTTTTAGCTATGTTTTTTCTTAAAATATGTAATTTACATAATAAATCATTATATACTTCTTTATATAAAGAATTAAAAAAATGAGAATTTAGCTGTAGAACTATTAAACGTTCAAATTGAATATCATTCCATGATAAATGAAGTTTTTGATTCTTTTGTGAAACTAATTTTTTAAAAGAATTTTGACGTATATTTTTTTGATTATATAGATGCCATGATAAAATAAACAAACTTATAGAAAAAAACAAAAAAATAAAATTCGGCATTCCTGGTATAACGCCAAATATACCAAAAACAACTCCACTAAAAAATATAACTTGTGGATTATTAAAAACTTGATTAATTATCTGTTTACTAACACTAGTTTTTTCAGAACCTACACGCGTTAAAATTACACCTGAAGCTATTGATATAATTAAAGAAGGAATTTGAGCTACTAGACCATCTCCGATGGTTAAAACACTATATATTTTTACTGCTTGTGAAAATAACATATTATGTTGAATAATTCCTATAATTAAACCACCTACGATATTTACAAGCATTATTATAATGCCAGCAATAGCATCTCCTCTAATAAATTTACTAGCTCCGTCCATTGAACCATAAAAATCTGCTTCTTTATAAACATTCATACGCCTTAATTTTGCTTCTTTTGTAGAAATAAAACCAGCATTTAAATCAGCATCAATAGCCATTTGTTTTCCTGGCATAGCGTCTAAAATAAATCTAGCTCCTACTTCTGCTATTCTTCCAGAACCTTTAGTAATAACTAAAAAATTTATAGTTACTAAAATAGTAAAAATAACAAAACCAATAAAAAAGTTTCCACCAATCAAAAAATAACCAAATGATTCAATAACACGCCCCGCAGAAAATGAACCAGTATGCCCGTTTAATAGGATTATACGTGTAGAAGCAATATTTAATGATAATCGTAATAAAGTTGAAAATAACAAAACGACAGGAAAAGAAGAAAAATCTAATATTTCGGTAGTAAACATAGCTACAATTAAAATAATAATTGAAATAACAATATTAAAAGCAAACAACAAGTCTAAAAAAAAAGATGGTAGGGGCAAGATTAACATAAATAAAGTTACTAAAATTAATATCGGAGCAGATAAAGAATGTAATCCTCCATTATTAATTTTTTTAATAAAATTTAATAAAATAAACATTTGTCTTATCAAGGATGTATTCCTCTCAAAAATTTTTTATTAATTAAAAAATATAATAGGAACAGATGGGTACGTACCGCCGTATTTTTTCCAACGATTTAACTGATGAATCCATGCTAAAATTTTTGCAATTGATGGATACAAAATTATTGGTATATCGTAACCAACAGAAGAGTGATAATATAAATATTTTGCTATAGAATCTGAAATAAATACAGGAATATTATTTTTTCGTGCTATTTTTACTATTTTTATAGATAGACTGTTTAGTCCTTTAAATAAAACTTTAGGAGAAGACATAGTTTTCATATTATAATGTATTGCTATTGCACAATCTTTTGCATTAAAAATAATTACATCAGATTGCATGACAGAATATATAGAAGATTTTTTAGATGATCGCCGAGCTAATGTATAAATCCTTTGTTTAATTAAAGGGTTTCCTTCTAATTCTTTTTTTTCATCTTTTACTTCTTGAATACTCATTTTAAGTTTATAGAAATACTGAATATATTTTATACTTGTATCTATAATTGCAATAAAACCTATTATTATTATAATTAGTAATATATATTTGTTAAACCAATTAAAACTAATTAAAATATCATTTAATAATGAATTAAAATAAAACTGATGTATTAATAATTGATTTTTCCATATAAAAACAATCGAACATGTAATAATAATTATTATCTTTAACATACTACAAAAAAAATCAATAATTATATTTAAAAAAAATTTTTTTTTAAAATTATTGATAATATGTAAGGAATCCAGTTTAATCCTAAAGAACTTTATTCTTATAATATCTCCTTTGATAAAAATAGGAGAAAAAATTGATATACACAAAATTCCTATAAATAACATCAAAAAAAAAGAAATAAAATTTTTAAACCTAGATAATATTATTACGTTACACAATTTAGTGTTATTTATAATTTTATTGTCAAAAGTTAAATTTGTAATAAATAATTCCAAAAGAAAAAAAAAAATAAATTTTTTATTTATATACACAAATATAAAAAAAAAAGATAATATTAAAAAAGAATTTAGGTCAAATAAATATGGTGTTTCTCCGTGTTTTTTAAATTGTCTAACTTTATGCGGAGTAGCAGGTTCAGTTTTATCTTCATCTAAGTCATAATTCATATATATACCTTTATATACATTTAATAAACATTAACTAAAATGTGTTTAATTTTTAAATAAAAATCATTTATTATAGTAAATTTATTATAAATATTGTTTTAAAATCTTTTTTACTACATTATTTATATTTTATTTAAACAATAAATATATTTATTATATATAATCTTATATATATAAGATTTAAATATTAATAAAAATCTGTATATAGTATTCATTATGCTTAAAAATATATTTATTTTTAAATATTTACGTTTATAAAATCACTGTATATGACTGATATTAAAAATAATTTATATACATAAATTATAAATTTGTAGTATTTTGCACATAAAAATATAATTCTCATACTTTAATTATAAAACTCTAAAAATTATTGAAAATTACTAAAAATTTATTTTATGTATATAATACATTATAAAAAATTTATATATATGATTATATATCATATTCAACTATTTATTTATCTTTAGGACATTAGTTATGTATACTACTAAATATTTGCTTTCCACTATAAAAGAAACACCTACGCATACAGAATCTGTGAGTCACCGATTAATGTTACGCTCAGGTATGATAAGAATGTTATCGTCAGGAATATATACATGGTTACCTACCGGGTATAGAGTAGTGAAAAAAATTATAGATATAATTTCCTGTTCTATGAACAAATACGGATACATGGAAATTTGCGCACCTATTATACAACCAAAAAAATTATGGGATCAAAGTGGACGAACAAAATTATATGGAGAAGAATTGATACACTTGATAGATAGAAAAAAAAAGAAATACATACTAAGTCCAACACATGAAGAAGTTATTAGCCATATTTTTCATCAAGAAATCCATTCCCATAAACAGTTACCAATGGTATTTTATCAAATACAGAGAAAATTTAGAGATGAAATTAGACCTCGATTTGGAGTTATTCGATCTATAGAATTTCTCATGAAAGATGCATATTCTTTTCATATTAATAAAAAATCTTTAAAAAAAACATATAAAGAAATGAAAAAAGTTTATACAACGATATTTACTGCATTTAAACTCAATTTTAAAATTGTTAAAACTCATTCAAAAACAATGGGTGGATCAATATCCCATGAATTTCATGCAATAGCCAATATTGGAGAAGATAAAATTATCTTTTCTAAAAAATCTAATTATGCAATACATTCTAATCAGTTCAATACATCGCCTAATAAAATAAAAATGTATTTCATACCAACAAAATCTACTCAATCAAATTACTCCATAGCTGTTGTATTAATGCGTCAATGTGATTCTATTAACATAAAAAATCTAGAAAATATAAAAATTCTTGCACATCCTATAAAATTAATTAAAGCTAAAAAAATGATTTTATCGTATAAATTAACTAATAATAAAAAATTTTATATAAATAAAAAAATATTTATAATAGCAGATTCATCAATAAAAAATATGTCTTATTTTATTTTAAAAAAAGATTGGTTTAACAAAAAAATAACTCCTATTTTATGGAAAAAAAAGATAATATTTAATAAAATTATTACTATAACTAATATTAATAAAACTTTTTGTTATCCTTCACCAACAGAAAAGTTATATACAAAAAATAGCATTGAAATTGGTCATATCTTTCAACTTGGAAAAAAATACACAAAAAAAATAAATTTTTCACTTTTTAATCAAAAACAAAAGACAAAAACATTACAAATGGGTTGCTATGGAATCGGAATTAATAGAATTATATCTGCTATTATAGAACAAAATCACGATGAAAATGGAATTATTTGGCCTAATTGCATTGCTCCTTTTCAAATATTCATTATTCCTATTAATATGCATAAAAATAAAAACGTTAAAGATACTGCAGAATATATTTATAAAAAATTAATACATAAAAAAATTGATGTATTATTAGATAATAGACAAGAAAGTTTAGGAAAAATGTTTGCTGATATGAATTTAATTGGTATTCCTTACGGAATAATTATTAGCATGAATACATTAAAATTTAAAGAAATTGAATTTTACTTTAGAAGAACAAATACAAAAAAAAGAATTCCTATTAATCAACTATTTACTTATATACAAAAATTTTTATAAATCTTTATAATTTTAAAAAACATAAATAAATATTATTATATTAAATTCGTTTAAACTAAATACAAAATCATATTTATTATTAAAATTAATTATAAGTTTTATTTAATAAATGTTTATTTATAAAAATTCAATTTAATAGTTACGTAGTCTGTAAATGATTTTAAATAATTTAAAAAATTGTTATCGGGATATATATAATAAATATGATCAAATAATTTATGTTGTATACATAAACGCACTGATAAAATAAAAGTTAATGACACGTGTCCAGATAAAATATTATTTGATAAATAATCATACAAATTATCTAGAATATCTTTATATTTAATATTATTATTATCAATATATATTTTAATATTATACAATTTTTTTTCTCTATATCTTTCAATATCAAAAATTGTTTTTATTAAAACACGTGATCGATTAGTAAAAGAATCATGTGATAATTTTCCGTTCACTACTACGATAGTGTTTTTTTTGCAAAAAAATTGATTTTTAAAATTGTTAAAATTATCAAAATAAATTATATCTAAACGACTATATGAGTCATCTAAAGTAATTATGTAAAATCTATTTTTTTTTTTAGTAAATGCTGTTTTTATAGACCAAATCATTCCTGAAAGAACAACGTGACTAGCATTGTTTAGTAATAAACAATTATGTAATGTTATACCATTAGTATAATAATATATTTCTTTTAAAAAGTTTTTAATTGGATGACTTGTAAGATATAAACCTAGTATTTCGTATTCCCATTTTAAAATTTTTAAAATTATTTTATTAGTATACATTGGGAATGTATATAGATTATTTTTATTTTTTATAAATAATTTATTTGACAAACAATCTTTAAAATGAAATAAATCATTTTGTTTGGTCTGCATTGCTAAAATTTTTTTTTTAGCAATTTGTATCATTTTTCCAATATCATTAAATAATTGAACACGACATGTATTAAAACAATCACACGCTCCAGATGTTACTAATATTTCAAAAATATGACGAGTAATTTTTTTTAAAAGCAAACGAACACACAAATCTAAAAAATCAGAAAAAATTCCAGCAGATTGATTTCTTTCTTTTAAAATTATATCAATAGAAGACCTTCCTAATCCCTTGATTGCACCTAAACCATACAATATTTCTCCAAATTGATTTACAGAAAAAAAATAATCACTACAATTTATATTAGGAGAAATAATTTTTAAATTCATACGACGTGCATCATAGATTAAATTAACTATCTTTTTAGTATTCATCATATCTAAAGTCATAGAAGAAGCCATAAACTCAGCAGAATAATTAGCTTTCAACCATAATGTTTGATAGGCCAATAAAGCATATGTAGCGGAGTGCGATTTGTTAAAACCATACGCAGAAAATTTCTCTAATAAATCAAAAATTTTAGTTGACAAATGTGAATTTACAGAATTTTTCGAGGCACCAAGTTGAAATAATTTTCTTTGTTGCATCATTTCTTTAGGATTTTTTTTTGCCATAGCTCGCCTCAAAATGTCTGCTTCACTTGGAGTAAAATTGGATAACACTTGAGCAATTTTCATAACTTGTTCTTGATATAAAATAATCCCATACGTTGATTTTAAAATAGGTTTTAAACATTCGTGTTGCCATTTATGATCAGGATATGAGATTTTTTCCGTACCATGCTTACGATTTATAAAATTATCTACCATTCCTGATTGCAGAGGTCCGGGTCTGTACAGAGCTACTAGAGCAATAATATCTTCAAAAGAATCCGGCTGTAAACGTTTAATTAAATTTCTCATTCCTAAGGATTCTAATTGAAAAACAGAAGTAGTATCAGCTTTTTTTAATAATAAAAAACTTTTTTTATCTTTTAGGCTAATATTATTAATAAAAAATTTTTTTTTTTTTTGATGTATACATTTTTTATTAATCATATTAACAATCATATCAATCATAGTTAAAGTCTTTAGACCTAAAAAATCAAATTTCACTAACCCTACAAATTCAATGTCATTTTTATCAAATTGTGTTACTTGATTCTCTCCTTGAGAATCGCATAATATAGGTACGAAATCAGAAATTTTAGTTGGAGAAATAACAACGCCTCCTGCATGTTTACCGATATTACGAATAACTCCTTCTAATTTTTTAGCTATATCGATCAGTAATTTAATATCATGATTATGATTATATAAGTCTACTAATTCTTTTTGCATAGAAAATGCTTTTTTTAAAGTCATTTTAGGATCTAATGGCACTAATTTAGAAATTTTGTTTATTAGACCGTAAGGGTAGCCGAGCACTCTACCGACATCTCTAATAACTGCTTTAGCAGCCATGGTACCAAAAGTAATAATTTGTGAAACAAAATTACGACCATATTTTCTTATGACATGATCAATTACTAAATCTCTTTTTTCCATACAAAAATCAACATCAAAATCTGGCAAAGAAACACGATCAGGATTCAAAAATCGTTCAAATAATAAATCAAATTGTAATGGATCTATTTCTGTAATATTAAGAGAAAACGATACTAAAGATCCTGCTCCGGAACCTCTTCCCGGACCTACTGGTATATTGTGATTTTTTGCCCACTGAATAAATTCCATAACAATTAAAAAATAACTAACAAAACCCATTTTTTTTATAATCAACAATTCATGCGTTAATCTAGAAAAATATATTTTTTTTTTTATGTTTCTTTGGTGTATATCAGGAAACATATTCATTAAACGTGATTCCAAACCGATACTTGATTTTTGCACAAAAAATTGGTAAAGATCCATAGACTGGGTAGGAAATATGGGTAAAAAATAAGAACCAGAAGGAATGATAACATTACAACGTTTTGCAAGTTCAATCGTATTAACTATCGATTCTGGAATATCATGAAAAATTTCAATTATGTCATATTGACTTTTTAAAAACTGATTCTTAGTATATTTATATACAACTTTTAAATCAGCAATAGTTGTTTTGTTATGAATTGCTACTTTAATCTGATGAACATAAAAATCGTTTTTTTTTAAAAACAAGACTTCGTTAGTAGCAATTATTGGTAAAGAATATGTACAGGAAATATATTTTATATATGTAATATACTCTTCTTCTCGCGGTACACCAATTCTAGAAATTTCTAAATAATATTTATTTGGAAAATATTTTTTATAAAATAAAATACAGTGATTTAACAAATTTATATCATTTTTAAATATGCATTTAGCAATATCTCCTTGCATACCGCCAGATAAGATTAATATACCTTTTTTAAACTGTAATAAACGATCCATACAAATTACTAATCCAGAATTATCATTATATCCTAATTTATATGATTCAGATAATAACTCAATTATATTTTTATAACCGTGATTATTAGCAGCCAATAAAGTTAATCGACATACGGTATGTTTAATAATGTTCGATTGAACCATTATATCAATACCGATAATTGGCTTAATACCTGCTTGATGTGCAGATAAATAAAATTTAATAACACCATGTAAATTGTTTACATCGGTAATACCCAAAGATGTCATATGCATTGATTTAGCTTTATGTACTAACTTTTCTGGTTTTACTATACCATCAATCATAGAATAATCACTATGTGTTCGAAGGTGTACAAAATTTTTTACATACATACATAACCTACAATTACTATCTCAATTAATTAAAAATATACTATGATAAAAAGCATCCTATATTACTATAATTACTTCAATTATATAATATATGTATAAAATATGTTTTTTGCACATAAAACTATTTATACAGTACATATCTAATATTAAAAATAATTATATTATGTAAACCTAATACTATACTTACTAACCATAAGCAATGTTTTTATAAATAAATAATTTTTTATATTTCTAATAACTATATACGTAAAAATTTAACTTAATACATCATAGTGTAATATATATTAATTCATAACAATGCTAACGATATAGTAGATCTACATACAATTTTTTTTTTAACCATAACAATACCGCTAAATACATAAATACCGCTTAATTCTTTTTTAAAGTAAGATTCCACTATCATTTGATCACCAGGATAAACTGGGTTAATAAAACTTGTTTTATATATTCCAGTTAAACCACATATTTTATTACTAAAAGCAGTATTTTTTTTAGAGTACATCAGTAAAAATCCACTGGATTGAGCAATTGACTCTACTATTAGCACACCTGGAAAAATATATTTTTTAGGAAAATGACCAAAAAAAAAAAAAATCATTTGCAGTAATATTTTTTAATGCACGAATATATAAATTTTCTTTCAAATCTAATATTTGATCTATCAATAAAAAAGGAAAACGATGAGGTAAAATTTGTAAAATATCGTTTAAATCAAATACGTACTTAATACTTTTTATTTTTTTCATGAAAAATCTCTTATTAATGTAATAAATAATGTTTATTACATTTCAAATAAATATTTATATACATAACACACAAAATTACGAAAAACTCATACCGTATTCATTTAAACGATTACTAGTAACTCCATAAGGATATAAAGGAGCGGAAACATCAAATGTAACAGGACCAAAAAAAGACATCCAACGCATAAAAGCACCTACAGATATATGTGTAGAATCAAGATCTCTGATACTTTTCGAACTACTAATCAAATACAAAGGAATAGAAAGACTTTTAGATACATTCCAGATATTAACAGCATCTAAAAATACACCCATTTGAAGCACATTAAATATTTTTTTTACTGTTTGAATATTCGGAAACAATAATTCCGTATTAGCATGAATCAATACATTTCCACCTATATATTTTGCAGAAGCAAATAAATTTGATGAATTTTTATTTTGTTGACTACTAATCAAATTATTTTTATGCCTATAATATACAGCAGTCGGACCAATTGAATTGTCTTGAAAACCACTTTTTGTTTTTTTACTATAAAATTTATAATTTTCATAAAAAGGAAAAACATGATTACCAGATGTAAAACCAGTTCCAAATTCTAAAAAATTATGCAATATCATATCATGTATGTTTTCCCAAGAAACATACTGATTAAAATTAAAAAATAATTTATGATAAAAATTATCAGAAATCGGTAACGTAAATTTTCCTACAAATTTTGCATGATACCCTTTTTTTGAAAAATCTTTTTCTTTAACATTATTAAAATCAAAAATATATTTAATGAAAAAATCATTAACGAAAAAATTACTTATTTTAGATGTTGAAAGCGATTTGTCTGAGAATGATGAAAAATACTGATATAGTGTAATATATGGAGTTTTACATATAACTTTTATTTTTTCATATCCAAATGATACAGAAAATTTTTTATGTTTAACACTTGAAGTATATAATGAAGAACTAAAACCAAGTAATCTATCAATGTATTTATGTGCAAACAAATAACGTTTATGAACAAAATTATAAAAAAAATCAGATCTAAAAAAAAAATTCTTTAAAGATCCTACTGGTTTTAATAAATGAATTTTAACATCAGTATCTGCAAAATTTTTTAAAACTTTAACATAAAATTCACTTCCAGTTTCAAATAAATTTTTATCTAATAAAAATAATTTTAATAATAAGCCTCTATTTTTATCATAATTAGTCGATACATTCATTTTTCTAGTATCCTTAGACACTTGAAAATTATAAAAAATATCAATTTTATTAATATTATTTAAATATTTTTTAGCATGTACTTGAATTACATCAAATAATCCTGTTTTAAATAAATTTTTACAAGATCTTACAACATAATTTTCATCAAAAAAATCATGTTTACCATGATGTACATATA
Organism: Buchnera aphidicola (Cinara pseudotaxifoliae); assembly: GCF_900128595.1. Classification (NCBI taxonomy): domain Bacteria; kingdom Pseudomonadati; phylum Pseudomonadota; class Gammaproteobacteria; order Enterobacterales; family Erwiniaceae; genus Buchnera; species Buchnera aphidicola. The sequence goes on along the minus strand of NZ_LT635893.1, from coordinate 182,637 downwards.
TATTTAAAAATTTATTACCTATTTTAGAATGTCTAGAAAAAAAAACGTTTTCAATAGTACATCGTTCTAAAACATCTGTTCCAACATACAAAAATACTGAATGATTTCTTTTATTAATTTCAGAATGAAAAAAAACACGAGCATTGGATAAACCAAAGGGTGAATAAACATTTTCAAAGTCTATTTTTGCCTGATTAATTGTAGATTCACAGTAAAGAGAATTTAATAAACTTTGTTGAACTTTATCAATAGAAGAATAGTCGTATAATTTATCACATGCATGCATCAAAATACGTTTAATATAATATTGTGATCCTTCATAAATATTAAGTTTAATAATAATATTTTTTTTATCTACAGACAGATATTTCTGTACTGATTTTATTTTAAAATCTAAATATCCTTGACGTACATAAAAAATATGCAATTTATGCAATAAATTTTTAAACTGAACACTGTTATATTGGTGAACAGAAAAAAAATTCCATAAAAGATTATTTTTAGAAACAGAAAGATTCGCGAATATTTTTTTTTTTAAAAAATTTTTTTCATCATTAATATAAATTCTTGATACAATTGATGGAATTCCTTCATCCACTATAACTTTTAACTCTACTGTATTATTAATGTTACGAATTATCATTAACTTGAATTTAACACTTAAATATCCCTGATGTTCATATTTTTTTTTCAAATTAGAAAAAAAATCATTACAATTAACCATACAAAAAAATCCTTTTTTTGTAAAACTAAATTTTTTCAGCATAAAATTAATGTATTCAACTTTAATATGATTAATACCAATAACACTAATACTATTAATTTTAGGAAACTCCCGAATTGACAAAATTAATGTATCATTACATTTAACAGTGTTTATTTTTATGAAACGATTAGTATTTTTTAAACATACAATTAAATTAGAAACATTCATTAAATTTCTGTTTTTTAGAACGTTCGATTGTATTACTCGTAATATACTATTTTTTGATATATTTTGAATACCGCGTATAGAAACACGTTTTATGTGCTGTACTTTAGTAGCAGAAACAGAAAAAGAAAATACCATACAACACATAAAAAAAAACTTTTTATATAACATATTTGTATCATATTCCTATATAAGTTTTATTGTGTTCAACAATTTAAAATTAGATACTTATTATTTTTAATAAAAAAATTTTTATAACTAGGCATCTTTTAAAAAAAATATAGTTATTAATATATAAACATATTTTTGTATATCTTTATTGTATTGTAAAAATGTAATATAAATAAACTTAAAATAAAATAATTTTCTTTAAATATACTACACATATAAACTATTATATAGTTTAATTTCATCTAAATAATATTTCAAAAAATCAAATCAATAATAATTCTTTTTCTTTAGAATCAGTAACATCATTTATTTTTTTTATAAATAAATCGGTATTTTTTTGAATATTTTGTCTAATATCTTGCTCTACATCTTGATTAATTTCTTTTTTTTTCAATAAAATTTTTATTCGACTATTCGCTTCTCTTCTAATATTCCGAATGGATATTCGTGCATTTTCTGCATCATGTTTGATAATTTTAATTAATTCTTTTCTTCTGGATTCTGTTAATTTCGGTATTGGAACCCGTATACATGAAGTAGTAGAAATAGGATTTAATCCTAAATTAGAATTAAGGATAGCTTTTTCTACAATATTCTTTATTGAAACATCAAATAAAGTAATTTTTAAAGTATTATTATTTTCTACAATTATATGAGATAATTTTGACAAAGCTGTAGATGTACCATAGTAATCTACGTAAATATTATCTAAAAATGTACTGGATACACGATTGGTACGAACTTTATTTAAATCTTTATGAAATAATAAAAAACATTTATTCATTTGAATATAAACACGTTCTTTTAATGTAGTTAACATAATTTTTCTCTTAATAATCATATAAAAAAAAATATAATTTATTCAGAAATTAAAGTTCCAATATGATTTTTAATTATAAAAATATCATGTAAAATTTTTGGATTATACATATTGAAAACTAAAATAGGTAATTTATGTTCATAAGCTAAGACTAATGATGTATGATCCATAACTTTTAGTTGTTTATTTAAAATTTCTTGATATTTTAACTTTTTATATAACTTTGCTTTTGAATTTTTTAGTGGATCAGACGAATAAATTCCATTAACTTTGGTTCCTTTTAGTAAAATATCTGCTTTTATTTCAATTCCATAAACACATGCTGCTGAATCAGTAGTAAATAAGGGTATACCTAGTCCGAAGCAAAGCACCGTAACTTCTCCGTTTTCAAGAGCATTATTCACTTGATCTAATCTATACCGCTCGCATAATCCTTCTAAAATTGTAGACGAAAAAATTCTTGTTTTAATATTGCTTTTTTTAATAAATTCATAAATTAACAAACCATTCATAACTGTAGATAACATGCCAATTTGGTCTGATATAGTTCTTCGTATACCTATCTTTTCTAAATCAGATCCTCTAAATAAATTTCCTCCACCTACAACCAATCCAACTTGAACACCTGACTGTACTAATATCTGTACTTGTTTTACTAGACTATTTATAAAATTAATATTTATATTACACCCAGAATTACCCTTTAAAAATTCTCCACTAATTTTTAATAAAATTCGATTATACTTATTTTTTTTTTTCATAATTTCAGATCAAAACCTATTTGATATATTTATTATAAAATTCATCAATATAATTTTTTATTTACACCAAAAAAAATTTAGTGTTGTTGTATTAACATTTAATATACAACTAAAATACTTCTCCTACTTGAAAATAAACGAAATCTTGTATAGAAACAGAATTTTTTTTTAAAAAATCATTAACTGTTATTTTAGGATTCATAATAAACTTTTGATGAATCAAAGTTATATTATTAATAAATTTTTTTACACGTCCTTTGACAATCGATTTTATTACATAAGAATTTTTACCAATTTTATTAGCAATATTTTGTTGAACTTGAGTTTCTCGATTTAAAATATCTTGAGGAATATCTCGTTCAAATAAAAATAATGGATGAGAAGAAGCAATATGCATGGCAATATGTTTAAGACATTGATGCTTATCATCATCTACATCTAATAAAATTTTTCCTTTTACTAAGACTCCAATTTTTCCTAAATGAAGATAAGAGTTCAAAAATTTACCCGTTAGATGTTTAATTCTACGAATAACAATATTTTCTCTTACTTTAGCAATTAAAGTAATATGTTGTGAATTAAAAAAATCACGTATATCTTGTAAATTAAATAATTTATTTGTACCAGCATAATCCACTACTTTTTGTCCAAACATTTTAAATTCATCATTATTTGCTACAAAGTCAGTTTCTGAATTTAATTCTAATAAAACACCTAAATTTTCATCTTGATACAAAAATATACGACCGCAGTTAGTATGGTGTGAAATACTTCTATCTGCAATACATGCTCCTAAAGTTCTTAAATAATCAACAGCATTCTCTATATTTCCATTAGATTTCTGCAAAGCAATTTTACATTCCATAAAACCAGAACCGGTTTGTGCTCGTAACTGTTTGATCTGTAGTATTGAAATATCCATAATATTAATTATCCAATATTGATATTATTTGTATGCTATTTTTAAATTTATAATTCTTGCGCTCTCTTTTTTAAAAAAAAAGATTCTTGCTTCTTTTTATGGAATCTTGATAATGCACTAGATAATATACTTAAATATAAATTAATAGCTCTGCTTGCATCATCATTTCCAGGTATAATATAATTAATACCCTCCGGACTAGAATTAGTATCTACTATAGCAAATACTGGTATTCCCAAATTATTAGCTTCTTGAATAGCTATATGCTCATGCATAGTATCAATAACAAAAATTGCATCTGGCAAACCTCCCATATTTTTAATGCCGCCTAAACTTTTTTCTAATTTCACTAAAGAACGTTTTCGTAGTAAAACTTCTTTTTTTGTTAATTTATCAAACGTACCATCAATTAATTGCTTTTCTAAATCTTTTAACTTATTTATAGATTGTCTAACTGTTTTCCAATTAGTTAACATACCTCCTAGCCAGCGATGATTTACATAAAATTGACGGCACGATAATGCAATTAATTTAATTGCCGCGCTAGCCGATCGTTTTGTTCCTACAAACAATATTTTACCATTACGTTGAATAATTTTTTGAAGTGCTAAAGTAGCTGATTGCAAAAGAGGTAACGTTTTTTCTAAATTAATAATATGTACTTTATTTTTAGTACCAAAAATAAAAGGTTTCATTTTTGGATTCCAATATCGTGTTTGATGTCCAAAATGAACCCCTGCTTTAATCATATTCTTCATTAAAGGAACATCCATAACAATTCTCCCATAATTTTTAAAATAAAAAAAAATATGCTAATATACAAATTAGTATTAAATAAAATAATCTTTATAGAAAAATTTCATATTTATTTTAAATAATATATTATTATAAATTTAATAAGTTTTAAATTATATTTAAAATAATATTCTGAAAAATCTTTAATACATAAAGATATATTTATATACACATTATATCATAATATGACAAAATTATTGATATCGTTTTTGTATTTCCAGTAAAATACATAATATTTATTTAAAATAATATTTTTATATAAATAAATCATCATTTTTTCATATAAAAATTTTATAAATAAAACAAAAAATAAATCCATAGAAATGAAAAATATTTTAAAAAATGAATACGATATTCAACAAATGCGAATATCTGGAAAAATTACAGCTAACGTATTAGAAATGATCGAGCCATATATAGTGCCAAATGCCTCTACAGAAGATATTGATAAAATTTGCTATTATTATATAACACAAGTCAAGCAAGCTATACCGGCTTGTTTGGGATACAAAAATTTTCCTAAGTCTATATGTATATCTATTAATGATGTTGTTTGTCATGGAATTCCAAACAAAAAATTATTATTAAAAAATGGTGATATTGTTAATATAGATGTATCAGTAATCAAAAACAATTACTATACCGACGCATCAAAAATGTTTTTTGTAGGATCCGTAAGTAAAAAAAATAAACTTTTATGTAAGATCGCTAAAAAAAGTCTTTATTTATCTTTAAAATGCATAAAAAACAAAAAAAAAATAAATACCATTGGAAAGATTATCCAGCAATACGTAGAAAAAAAAAATTTTTCAGTAGTTAAAGAATATTGTGGGCATGGAATAGGAAAAAATTTTCATGAATTTCCGCATATTTTACATTTTTATAACCAAAATGATTATATAATTATGCAAACTGGAATGATATTTACTATAGAACCTATGGTGAACGAAAAAGCACCGTTTGTACATTGTATGGAGGATGGTTGGACAGTAAAAACAAAGGATGGTGGTTTATCCGCACAGTACGAACATACAATTTTAGTAACAAAACATGGATGTGAGATAATAACACACCAAAAAAATGAAAAAATTCCAAAAATTCTTTTCAATACATAGTGTATATACGCTTAGCACTTAAAAAATAATATTTTCATTTTTAAATAAATCAAATCATTAAATTATTTTTAATAAAATTGTTAATTTACTTTATACAAATAGTACAAAACAATCATGTAATTCCAACAGGTCAATAATCCAGATGACGAAAATACAACAGAATATTGAAGAAATTTTTCAAAAAAAAAACCAAGAACATAACTACAAAATTACTAAAAATGAAAAAAAATATATTACCTATACAATATCCCAATTAAATTCTGGACTAATTAGAATCGCAGAAAAAATTCACGGAAAATGGATTACACATCAATGGATAAAAAAATGTGTACTACTATATCTCTATTCTAGAGACAATAAAATTATAAAAACATCAAACAATGTTTTTTATGATAAAATACCATTAAAATATAAAGATTATAATGAATCACAGTTTATTCAAGATGCTATACGAATAGTCCCAAATTCAATAGTAAGATTTGGTTCTTTTATCAGTAAAAATGTAGTACTTATGCCTAGCTTTATTAATATTGGAGCTTATATTGGTGAAAATACTATGATTGATACTTGGTCTACTATAGGTTCCTGTGCTCAAATTGGTCATAATGTACATATATCAGGAGGAGTAGGAATTGGTGGTGTATTAGAACCTTTACAGAATAATCCTACTATTATAGAAGATAATTGTTTCATTGGGGCGCGATCTGAAATTGTTGAAGGAGTTATTGTAGAAAAAAATTCAGTAATTTCTATGGGAGTATATATTGGTCAAAGTACAAAAATTTACGAACGAGAAACAGGAAAAATATTTTACGGAAGAGTTCCTTCTGGATCAGTAGTAGTACCAGGTACATTACCTTCTAAAAAACACTATAATGTAAATTTATACTGTGCAGTAATAGTTAAAAAAGTTGATAAAAACACCTTAAAAAAAACAGAACTAAACACTTTACTACGTAATATTGCAAATTAATTGAGTATTATTAAATAATATTTCATTATTAACGAATATCCGCCTAAAAAACAAGGCGGATATTGTTTCAATTGTAGTTACAGACAATAAATTACCAAACAAAAAACTGTACAAAAATAATCATATATACAACTATATACTTTTTTTATAATCAAAATAGTTTTAAAACAGGACTTATAATCAATGATACTGTTATCAGGCGCTGAAATGGTTATACAATCATTAATAGATTTAAAAATAGACACAATATTTGGATATCCTGGAGGAGCAGTATTAGATATATACGACGCATTATATACATTAGGTCAAAAAAAAATACAACATATATTGGTACGACATGAGCAAGGAGCAGTACATATGGCTGACGGATATGCTAGATGTACAGGAAAAATTGGAGTAGTTCTAGTTACATCCGGACCCGGAGCAACTAACGCAATTACAGGAATTGCAACAGCATATATGGATTCTATCCCTTTAATTATTATTTCTGGACAAGTATCTTCTAATTTAATTGGATTTGATGCATTTCAAGAATGTGATATGATTGGTATTTCTAGACCTATTGTTAAACATAGTTTTTTAGTAAAAAAATCTGAAGATATTCCGTTAATTTTTAAAAAATCATATTTTCTGGCATCTACAGGAAGACCTGGTCCAATAGTAATTGATTTACCTAAAAACATTTTGGACCAAAAAATAAAAAAAAACTATATTTGGCCACAAAATATAAAAATAAGATCTTATTACTGCAATAAAAACAATAATAAAAACTATATAAAAAAAGCATTAAATAAAATTTTAATATCTAAAAAACCTGTTATTTATGCAGGAGGCGGTATTATTAGTTCCAATAGTCATTCTGAATTATATTCATTAGCCACTCTTTTAAATATTCCTGTAACACTATCTCTTATGGCTTTAGGAGCTTTTCCTGGAAATCATCCTCAATGCTTATCTATGTTAGGAATGCACGGAACTTATCAAGCTAACATGGCAATGCATTATTCAAATACAATATTAGCTATAGGAGTCAGATTCGACGATAGAACAACTAATAACGTAGAAAAATATTGTCCTAATGCAAAAATAATACATATTGATGTTGATCCAACTTCTATTTCAAAAACTATTACCGCAAATATCCCTATTATTGGAGATGCAAAAAAAATATTACAAACTATGCTAGATATCCTTAAAAAAAATTCATTCAGTAGATCTAAAACATACTTACATGCGTGGTGGAAAAAAATTAAATCATGGAAAAGAATAAAAATTAAAAATCAAAAAAATTTTACTTCTACAATAAAATCACAAAATTTTATAAAAATTTTATATAAATTAACACAAGGAAACGCGTATGTAACCTCTGATGTTGGACAACATCAAATGTTTACAGCATTAAACTATACATTTGACAAACCTCGTCGCTGGATTAACTCTGGTGGATTAGGAACAATGGGATTTGGTCTACCGGCAGCTTTAGGGGTGAAAACAGCATTTCCTAAAAAACTTGTTATTTGTATTACTGGGGACGGCAGTATACAAATGAATATACAAGAATTATCTACTGCAAAACAGTATGGTCTCGCTATACTAATAATTAATTTAAATAATCAATCATTAGGAATGGTAAAACAGTGGCAAGATATAATCTATGAAGGAAGACATTCTCATTCATATATGCAATCTTTACCAAATTTTATAAAATTAGCTAAATCATTCGGACATATAGGATTAAAAATTAAAAAACCCGAAGAAATCATTAAAAAATTAAAAATAGCTATACAAAAAGTTCAATTAGGATCATTAGTATTTGTAGATGTCTATATAGACCCAGATGAACATATTTACCCTATGCAAATTAAAAATGGTGGGATGAATGATATGTTATTACAAAAATAGGATAATTTTAAATTATGCGTCGTATTTTATCAATTTTACTAGAAAATGAGTCAGGAGCACTATCTCGAGTAATTGGTTTATTTTCACAACGCGGGTATAACATAGATAGTCTGACTGTAGCTCCCACAGAAAATAATAAAATTTCTCGATTAACTATTCAAACTTTTGGTAATAAAAAAACAATTGAACAAATAGAAAAACAACTACAAAAATTAATTGATGTACATAAAGTCGTAGAAATTACTAATAAAAATTATGTAGAAAGAGAAATTTTATTAATCAAAATCAAAATACATGAATTTAAAAAACTTCACAAAGTTAATCAATTACTTGAAATTTATCAAGGAATAATAATTGATTGTTCTTCAGAAAAATATATTATTCAAATATCAGGTACTAACAATATTATTGATTCATTTTTAAAAATCATACAAAAATCTTTTAAAATTATTGAATTATCTAGATCTGGTGTAATCAGTATTAACTGTCATTAACTATGTTTAATTGAAAAAAAATACATTAATTACATTATTTAATTAAAATCATTCATTTTAACCATTTATACATTTTCTATTAAACATTTTAAAAATTTTTTATTTTTAAAAAATCATGTTTAGAGAATGTATAAATTTTACATTAATTATAAAAATCATGTCACATATATCAGTATTACTAAAAGAATCAATCAATGCTTTAAATATTAAACCTAATGGAACATACATTGATGGAACATTTGGTTCAGGTGGACATTCGTTAGAAATATTAAAACATATAGGAAAAAAAGGAAAACTGTATGCAATAGATCAAGATCCCCAGTCTATATGTCTTGGAAAAAAAATAAATGATAATAGATTTTTTCTCAAACAAGGAAATTTTTCTAAAATAATAAAAGATTTACATTATATTGATAATATAAAAATTGACGGAATATTACTAGATTTAGGGGTTTCATCAACACAAATAGACACAGCAAATAGAGGTTTTTCATTTATGAAAAACGGACCTTTAGACATGCGTATGAATAATACAACCGGAATACCTGCATGGCTCTGGTTACAAAAAACCAACCAAAAAAAAATAGAAAAAGTTTTAAAAAATTTTGGAGAAGAACGATATGCAAGAAAAATCTCTCATTATATTATTGAAAGAAACAAAAAAAAACCTATTTTACAAACACTAGATTTAGTAAAAATTATTAAAAAAGTAATTCCCAAGAAAAATCAATTTAAACATCCTGCCACTCGAACTTTTCAAGCTATACGAATTTATATTAATCAAGAAATAGAATCATTAAAACAAATATTAAAAATTTCAATAAAAATTCTAAAAACTCAAGCAAGAATAGCAATCATTAGCTTTCATTCTATTGAGAGTAGAATTATAAAAAATTTTTTTAAAAAATATAGCAAATATCAAATACTTCCCAAAGGGTTGCCCATAACTGAAAAACAAATTAAAAAACAAACATTTGAAAAAATAAAAATCATCAAAAAAATAAAACCTAGTAAAATAGAAATTCAAAACAATCCGCGTGCACGTAGTGCTATATTAAGAATTGCAGAAATATTATAACTTCAATAATATTAAAAAAGCAAAAAATATACCATCTAATACAAAAATTTATATATATAAATTAATTTATTCCAAAAAAATCTACATTTTATTTTTTTAAGAATAAATCACTATATCATCTAAATTTTTTATATATTTATATAAAATATAAATAACTTTAAAAAAACAACACCGTGATATATATGATGATAAAAATCAAAAGAAATTTTCTTATTAACATATATATAAAAAGAATAATTATATTTTTATATATAATAAAAATATATATAAAATATATATATATTAAATAGTATATAAAATACTATATTAAATATATATGTTAAAATAAAAATATATATAAATTCTATTCACAGCGATTAAATAATATTTAAATTATGATAAAAAAAATAAATAATATTCAAATATTACTAAGTCCATGGATTAATAATATTCCTCAAAAAAAAATTTGTAATATTACCCAATACAGCAATACAATTAAAAGTGGTGATTTATTTATTTCATTACAAAAAAAAAAAATCGCAAAAAAAAATCACATTTTAACAGCTTTAAAAAAAAAAGCCAGCGTTATTTTATATGAAACAGAGAAAAATAAACATGGATTATGTATATCTACACAATTTAATACGTTAATTATTTATTTTAAAAAATTAAGCCACTATATACATCAAATATATGAAAGATTCTTTAATAATCCACAAAAAAAAATAAAAATAATTGGAGTAATAGGAACATATGGAAAAACCACTGTAGTTAGTTTAATTGCACAATGGGAAAAACTTATTAACAAAAAGATCGGCATAATAAAAAACTTAGAAAACTCCATTAATATACACACGCAATCCTCTTATAATAATATTAATTATATGAATTCTATTCAAAAAAAATTATATCATTTAGTAAAAAAGAAAATAGATATTATAATAATAGAAATGTCTTATCATGTTTTAATGCAAAAACAAATGTCTAATTTAAAATTTGAATCAGTAATATGTACAAACCTAACTAATAATCTGATAGATGGTCAGAAAAATATGTTTCAAAAAGAAAAAATAAAGTTTTCTTTTTTAAAGAAAAATATAATCAAAAATATTATTTTGAATGGAGATGAAAATATTGCAAACAATTGGATAAATAAATTTAAAAATAAAAATGTTATTTCCGTCACTATATTTAAAAAAAACAATGTTTTTAATACAAAATTTTGGATAAATGCTATAAAAATCATTTATAGTACTTCACGCACAAAAATTTTTTTTAATTCATCTTGGGGTTCAGGAAAATTATATAGCCTTTTATTAGGTAACTTTAATATTACTAATATTTTATTAGCCATGACGTCCATGTTATTATTAAACTATTCAATCAATATACTTGTTCAAAGTAGTAAGTTTTTAAAACCTATACGCAGAAAAATGGAAAAAATTCAAGTCAATCAAAGTCCTTTATTTGTCATAAATAACGTTCATTTACCACAAATATTATATCGTGCACTATACTCTTTAACTTATTATAACTGTAAAAAAATTTGGTGTATTTTAGGATATGAAGAAATAAAAAACATCAGTACAAGAAAAATTGTAGGAAATATAATAGGAAAGTTTTCTGATTTTATAGTTTTTATCAATAATTATCCACAAAACAAACAAGAAAAATTAATTTTACAAGATATATTAAATGAATGTAATAAAAAAAATAAATTTTTTATATTTTATAATATAAAACAAGCAATACAATTTATTTTTTCTCAAACTAATAAATATGATATAATATATGTATCAGAAAAAGAAAACAAGGTAAGAAAAATTATCAAATATATACATACCGTTTCTAAAAAAAATAGTAAGACTATATAAATAGTCGCATATAAAAATCTTCATAAAAATAAAAAATTAATCAAGATAAAATCATTTCAGATAGTATTTAATATTGTAAAAAATTACACACAAAATATTTATTTAAATATCACAATAAAAAATATTTATCATGATTCCTCACAAATGAGAAATCATTAATATATCTATGTTAATGATTTTTAATATCATTTTAGAATAAACATAGTACATTATTTTTTAATTAAAAAAATATATACATATAAATGTAATTCTAGGAAAATATATTTTGTTTTTTAATAAAAAAAAATAAAATTAACAATATTTTATTTACTAAAAAAATCAAACAATCTATATTTAATAATAATATACCACCTTTAAAATTCAAAAAAATTGTTCGATAATAATAAAAATACATGATTTATTAAAATTTAATAAATATTTAATAATTTCATTATTGTAATGCTAACATTACAATGTAATTTTATTGCTAAAAAACTTATGTGTATAATTTTTTTATAAATATTTAATGAAAAAATCGTATAACATAAAAATATTATAATGAAAATTATAATTACAAAAAATTATAAAATATTTTTTATATATAAATATTTATATAATATTTACTATTACATATTTATATGAAATATATACATCATATACTACATTTATAACACATTAAACCAATCATCTAATTTAATTAAAAATATGAACTATTCAATAAAAAAAAATATTATTACCGGATTGGAAATAGGAGCAACAAAAATCACTGTACTAATAGGAGAAATTCTTCAATGTGGGATGATTAATATAATTGGATTTAGCAAAAAACGAATTACAGGAGTAGAAAAAGGAAAAATTAACAATTTAGAATTATTAATACATTGTATTAATGCATCTATTCAAGAAGCAGAAAAAATGGCACAGTGCAAGATTTATTCTGTATATCTTTCAATATCACATAATGAAATTAACTGTCAAAATGAAATTGGAATTACTCCTATAAAAAACAGTGAAGTAACTCAGCAAGAAATAGATACAGTTATTAAAACAGCCAGATCTGTTAAAATAAAATATAATCATAAAATTTTACATATTATTCCTCAAGAATTCTTAATTGATAACCAATCTGGTATAAAAAATCCTATAGGGCTTTCAGGTATGCGGATACAGGCTAATGTACATCTGATTACAGGAAATATAAATATTCATAAAAATATCATAAAAGCCATTCAAAAATGCGGAATATATGTAAAAAAAAACATATTTATTGGTTTAGCTTCTAGTCTTTCTGTGTTAACAGAAGAAGAAAAAGATTCAGGGGTATGTTTAGTAGATATAGGAGGAGAAACAATAAATGTTAGTGTTCATATAAACGGTTCATTAAATCACAATGCAGTTATACCTTATGCAGGAAATACTGTAACGCGTGATATTGCATACGCATTCTCTTTATCTTATTCTGATGCAGAATTCATAAAAAAAAAATATGGGTATGCTATAGAAGATGTTTCAATTACATGTAAAAACTTAGACATTATGACAAAAAAAGGAGAAAAAATAATTAATTGCCATCATCAGTCTTTAGTCGAAGTTATTGAACCAAGATATACAGAATTATTACAGCTAGTAAATAAAGAAATTTTAAATTCGTATACTAATTACTATGATGTTAATCAAAAAAAATATCCTAAAATTTCTAATATAGTATTAACAGGAGGATCGTCTAAAATAAAAAATTTATTAAAATGTGCTAATAAAGTATTTCAAACTAATACTATTATAAAAAAACCTTGCAATATTCCAGAAATACCTAGAAATCTTGCTCAACCAGAGTATGCTGCTGTTGTCGGATTATTGCAATACGGAAAAAATCATCAACAATCAGTTTTAATAAAAAATAAAAATAGAGGATTTTTTAAATATTTATTTACTCAAATAAAATACTTATTAATACATTAATTAAAGTACAAAACGTATAATAATTTTAATTATTCTAATATTATGGAGTATATTTTATGTTTGAACCTTCTGAGTTAAGTAATGATGCAGTTATTAAAGTTATTGGTGTTGGTGGAGGTGGAAGTAATGCTGTTGAACATATGGTTCGCGAAAAAATAGAAGGTGTGGAATTTTTTGCTATTAATACGGACGCTCAAGCATTAAGAAAAATAGCTGTAGGACAAACAATACAAATAGGAAATAATATTACAAAAGGTTTAGGAGCTGGAGCAAATCCTGACGTAGGAAAAAATTCTGCTGAAGAAGATAAAGAAACATTAAAATCAGCATTAGATGGAGCTGATATGGTTTTTATAGCGGCAGGAATGGGGGGAGGTACTGGTACCGGAGCTGCTCCAGTAGTAGCAGAAGTTGCCAAAGAACTTGGAATATTGACAGTAGCTGTAGTAACCAAACCTTTTAGTTTTGAGGGAAAAAAAAGAATGAATTTTGCTGAACAAGGATTAAATGAATTGTCTAAATACGTTGATTCTCTCATAACTATTCCTAATGATAAATTATTGAAAGTTTTAACACGTGGAATATCATTGCTCGATGCATTTGGAGCTGCAAATGATGTACTGAAAGGAGCAGTACAAGGAATAGCAGAACTAATTACTCGACCAGGACTAATGAATGTTGATTTTGCAGATGTAAGAACCGTCATGTCAGAAATGGGTTATGCTATGATGGGAACAGGATCAGCTTCAGGAGAAAATAGAGCAGAAGAAGCTTCTGAGATCGCTATATCTAGTCCTTTATTAGAAGACATTGATCTTTCAGGAGCTAGAGGAGTTTTAGTTAATATAACCGCTGGTTTTGATTTAAGATTAGACGAATTTGAAACTGTTGGAAACACTATTCGAGCATTTTCATCTGATAACGCAACTGTAGTAATTGGTACTTCACTAGATCCACAAATGGATCATTCTTTAAGAGTAACAGTAGTGGCAACAGGAATTGGTATGGAAAAAAGATCTGAAATTTCTTTTATGAGAAATAAATCGTCTAAAGAATTATTAGTAGATTATAGAAACCAATCATTAAGAAGAAACAGAGTAGTAAACGATTTAAAGAATATCAAAACAAATACCAATAATAATTTTAAAACTACACAAAAATATGAAAAAAATTTTTTAGATATTCCAGCTTTTTTAAGAAAAAATAGTAATTAATAATTATTACTTTGCTTTTTAAATAAAATATCAATTATTTTATAATGATTCAATAAATTTTAGCATATAAAATCCATTAAATACTATAATAAACATAATTCATAAAAATATTTTTATATATCTATATTATTAATTTTAATGTAAATCAAATTTTTCTTTAAACTAGTACAAATAATTATACTGTTAAAAAACAGAGTTTATATGAAATCATCAACATATTCATTTGATATTACAGCTACGGCAATCAAGAGGGTAAAAAGTCTTTTACTCGTGAAAAAAAACTTACAATTAAAATTGCGTGTATATATAACAGGAGGTGGTTGCAGCGGTTTTCAATATGGATTTAAATTAGATAAAATTATAAATAAAGATGATATTTATATAAAAAAATCGGGTATAACAATTGTTATTGATCCAATCAGTTTTCAATACTTAATCGGAGGAAAAATAGATTATATAGAAAATTTAGAAGGATCAAAATTTATGATTAGTAACCCAAATGCTCAAACAACATGTGGATGCGGATTATCATTTAGTATATAAAAATCACATACAAAATAATACTCCATTGCATATATACTACTGTGTAAATAGTATACAAAGTATACAGTTTATATGTGTAATAGTTTTTTGTTTACACTGTTTATCAAGTATATCATTATTTAGAGCAGGAAGTAACCTGCTCTGTAAAATACTTCAATTATATATAAACAATAACTTATTTACACTTTATAATAAAAAAAACAAAAATATATTTGAAATATAAAAAATATATATTTTAATTAAACAAAATTAACATATTTTATATGTAATTTAAATAATATTTAATATAATCTAAATATCAAAGTAAAAATAATATAATAGAATTATCAATATAGTGTTTTTATTCAATAAACATTTATATATAAAACATCAAATATATTTATATTTAGATACATAAACAGTTTAATCTATATTATAAGTATAAGTATTTAAACATCAACATATGCTAATTAATACATTAATTTCTTAAAATGTAACAGTGTATTATTTTGTATTAATCATATCTGTAGCTGTACCATGAAACAATTGTGCTGATATATTAACTGATTCCGATAGGGTAGGATGGGGATGAATGGTGAGGGCTAAATCTTCTATATCACACCCCATTTCAATAGATAAATTAATTTCTGATAATAATTCTCCTGCATTCTTACCAATAATTATACCTCCAATAACTCTATTGTTGTCTGTATCAACAATTAATTTAGTAATACCACGATCTGCACAATTAGAACTAATTGCTTTTCCAGAAAATTTCCAAGGAACTGTAACCGATCGACATTGAATACCTTGTAATTTTGCTTGTTCTTCCATAATACCTGTCCATGCAATTTCTGGGTTACAATATGCAACGCAAGGAATAGATCTAGGTTCAAAAAAATGTTTTTTTCCACAAATTACTTCTGCGGCGATATGTGCTTCGTGTATTCCTTTATGCGCTAACATTGGTGTCCCGATTACATCACCAACGGCAAAAATATTTGATATATTAGTTCGCATTTGATTATCTACTTGAATAAAACCTGAAGAATTTAACTGAATATCTACAGATGATATATTTAAATTATGAGTGTTAGCAACCCTACCAACAGAAATTAATATATTATCGTATAAGTTATTATACACAATATCATCAGATGATTTAGTTTTTATTTTAATTCCTTCTGTACTACAAACTAAATTTACAACTGAAGTATTTAAATATATATTAAAATATTTTTTAGTATATTGAATGAATAATTCACCCATATCCTTATCTATAGATGGAAAGAATGTTTTAGAACTGTCAATAATATCTACTTTTGATCCTAATGCACTATATATTGTCGCCATTTCTAATCCAATAATACCCGCTCCAATAATTAATAATTTTTTAGGAATCACAGTACAATTTAATGCTTGAGTAGAATTCCAGATACGACTATCTATTCCAGATATATTTGGTAATGTTACCGGAGTAGATCCAGAAGCAATAATAGCATGTTCGAACCTAACATGATACTCCACATCATTATTGACTACCTTTAATGTATTTTGGCTAAAAAAAGTAGCTAGTCCTTTCAATATTTTAACTTTTCTATGTTGAGCTAAATAATATAAACCATCGTTTAACTTAGTTATAATATTATTTTTCCACTCTCTGACCTGAGAAATATCTAAGGAATTACAATTACCAATATTTATGTTATATTTAGAAAATCCTTGAATTTCTCTTATCAAGTTAGCTAAATACAGTAGTGATTTAGATGGGATACAACCAACATTCAAACATGTTCCCCCTAAAACTCCATACTTTTCTATAATTATAGTAGACAGGCCCAAATCAGAACATCTAAAAGCAGCAGAATATCCTGCTGGTCCTCCACCAATGACTACTACGTCAATATTAATATAATTTTTCATAAAATACTCTTTTTTTTAATACTAATAAATATTATTTATATCACTTTGATTTATATAAACAATAACTATAAAAATTATTACACTGTTTATTAACTACTACACTAATAAATTTTTAACTTCAGATAATAAAAAACCTAAAAAATTTGTAAAACGCGCTCCATCGGCTCCATCAATTACACGGTGATCATACGATAAAGAAAAAGGAAGTATTAAACGAGGACAAAACTTGTTATTGATCCAAACAGGTTTTATTGTTGCTTTTGATACACCTAGAATACAAGATTCAGGTGCATTAATAATAGGAGTAAAACCAGTTCCACCGATTCCTCCTAAACTAGAAATAGTAAAACTACCATCTTGCATTTCTGAAATGTTTAACTGATTATTTTTTGCTTTTTGAGCTAGATTAAATATCTCACATGATATTTCACTAATATTTTTATATTTTAAATTTTTTAAAACCGGAACTAATAAACCGACTTGTGTATCTACAGCTATACCGATATTTATATTGTTATTTAAAATAATGCCATTTTTTTTCACATCTAAAACACTGTTAAATCTAGGATATTTTAATAAAACATGAACAACAGATTTTACTATAAACGATAGTAATGAAATTTTTTGAAAATTTTTATTTGTAACATTACGAGAGTTATAAGATTTTCTGAACTCCTCTAAATCAGTGATATCTGTTTCATCAAATTGAGTAACATGTGGAATACTTTTCCAATTGTTTAATAATTTACTTCCAGAAATTTTTTGAATATTAGTTAATAATTGATATTCTTGATTACTATTTTTACCATTTAAGTTATCTTCTTTTAATGAAGTATCGTTAGTATGATATACTATACCATTATCATTCAAAATATTATATTTTTTCAAATCCTTTTTAGTAATACATCCCTTTTTTCCGCTTCCATGAACATCTAACAAATTAATGTTAAGTGTTCTAGCAATACGACGAACTATCGGAGATGCATAAATTTTTTCATTTTGATAATTATTTTTAGAACTAACACTATTATTAATATTCAATTGATCACGTTTATTAACAATACAACCATTGTTAATCTTATTTTTTTTAATCAAATTATTTGTATAACAACTTTTTGTTATAACTATCATTAATTTATTTACAGGAACTGATTCTCCTACTTTAATACAAATTTTTTTAATAATTCCAGAAACAGGAGAAGGTATTTCTAATACAGATTTATGACTTTCTACAGACACTAAACCATCTTCTTTGATTACTTTATCTCCTACTTGTACTAAAATTTCAATTACTTCTGCACACTTCATTCCAATATCTGGCATACATACTTCTACGTCCACTATATCACCTCTTATATGAGCCTAGGATTTGGTTTATCGGAAA
The DNA here is from genome assembly GCF_900128595.1 of Buchnera aphidicola (Cinara pseudotaxifoliae). Lineage (NCBI taxonomy): Bacteria > Pseudomonadati > Pseudomonadota > Gammaproteobacteria > Enterobacterales > Erwiniaceae > Buchnera > Buchnera aphidicola. The sequence goes on along the minus strand of NZ_LT635893.1, from coordinate 163,841 downwards.
TAATATTTAATTTTTTTAAAGCATTAATTAAAACTACTCTATTTATTTTTCCTTGCTGAATTAGCGCATCTAAAGCTGCGCTTACAATATAAGATGTACCAATCTCAAAAAAATCACGTAATTTTTTTCGACTATCAGATCTTCCATATCCATCAGATCCTAATACACGAAATATATTTGATGGTATATATGCTCTAACTTGTTCTGCAAAAATTTTCATATAATCAGTAGCTGCAACAACAGGTTCTTGATTCATAATTGAAGTAATATATGGTATTTTTTTTTTCTTTAAAGGGTGTAACATATTCCAACGCACGCAATCTTGACCATCACGAGCCAACTCTGTAAAAGATGTTACACTATAAATATCAGAACCAATTTGATATTCAGATAATAAAAATTTAGCAGCTTTTTCAACACACCGCAAAATGGCCCCGGAACCTAGTAGTTGAATATGACCTATGCTTCCAGAATATGTTTTCAATTTATAAATACCCTTACAAATTCCTTCTATCATATCATGCGACATCTTAGGCATAACATAATTTTCATTTAAAGTAGTGATATAATAAAAAACATTCTCTTGTTTTTTTCCATACATACGCTCTAAACCAGATTGTATAATAACAGCTAATTCATAACTGTAAGTAGGATCGTAAGAAATACAATTAGGTATAGTTGCAGATAAAATATGACTATGTCCATCTGCATGCTGTAAACCTTCTCCGTTTAATGTACTCTTTCCAGATGTTGCTCCAATTAAAAAACCTCTTGCTTGTTGATCTCCACACGACCACAAAAAGTCTCCTATTCTTTGAAAACCAAACATAGAATAATAAATATAAAAAGGTATCATAGGAAAATTATTAGTACTATAAGAAGTTGCTGCAGCTAGCCATGAAGAACCGGCTCCTAATTCATTAATACCTTCTTGTAAAATTTGACCGTTAGTGTCTTCTCTATAATAAAAAATCTGATCTTTATCGGCAGGTGTATATTTTTGTCCTTGATAATTGTAAATACCAATCTGACGAAATAAACCCTCCATACCAAAAGTACGTGCTTCATCTGCTATAATAGGTACAATTCTATTTTTTATATGAGCATTTTTTAAAAGTATATTTAGAATACGTACAAAAGAAATAGTGGTAGATATAGGTCTTACTTGTTCATCTAGTAATAAGCGAAAATCTTCTAGAGGAGGTATTGATAAACATTCGGAAAAATTATTTAATCGAAAAGGTACATAACCGTGCAGTTTTTTTCTTTGATCATGTAAGTATTGATACTCTATAGAGTCCGAAGAAAACTTTACATATGGTAATTTTTGTAAATCTTGTAAATCTATCTTTATGTTTAATTGTTTTTTTAGGTGCTGAATATCTTGAATATCTAATTTTTTAATTTGATGAGCAATATTTTTACCTTCAGCAATATTTCCTAAACCATAACCTTTAACCGTATGAATTAATATAACTACTGGTTTGTTTTTTATTAATTTAGCTGCATGAAAAGCAGAGTACAATTTTTTAAAATCATGACCACCCAGTGTTAATTTCCAAATATCATCATCAGTCATATTATCAACTAATTTTTCTGTTTCTGCGTATTTACCAAAAAAATATTTTCGAATATAAGCGCCGTTTTTAGATCTAAAAGTTTGATAATCACCATCAACTGTCTCATTCATTAGTTTTTTTAAATGCCCCGATACATCTTGTTCTAATAAAGAATCCCATTGACTTCCCCAAAGCACTTTAATAACATGCCAGCCAGCGCCTAAAAAAAAATCATTTAGTTCGTTAATAATTTTTCCATTCCCATGAACAGGACCGTCTAATCTTTGTAAATTACAATTAATAACAAATATTAAATTATCTAATTTTTCTCGTGCAGCAATTGTAACAGCTCCTTTAGATTCAGGTTCATCCATTTCACCATCACCTAAAAAAACATATACAGTTTGTTTTGAAGTATTTTTTAAATTTCTATTATACAGATATTTTAAAAATTTTGCTTGATAAATAGCTGAAATAGCACTTAAACCCATCGAAACAGTAGGAAATTGCCAAAAATTAGGCATTAATTTAGGATGCGGGTACGAAGATAATCCTTTTCCGTTAGTCTCTTGTCTAAAATTGTCTAATTGTTCTTTTGTTATACGATTTTCTAAGTATGCCCGAGAATAAATACCTGGAGATATATGTCCTTGAAAATAAATCAAATCACCGCTGTCATAATTATTACAAGCACGAAAAAAATGATTAAAACAAACTTCATAGATCATAGCAGATGATTGAAAAGAAGAAATATGTCCTCCTAAATCTAAATTTTTCTTTGAAGCTCGTAAAACCATCATAATTGCATTCCATCGTACTACTGAACAAATTTTTTTTTCTATTTTAATGTTTCCTGGATATTTTGGTTCTCGATTAACATGAATAGTATTTATAAAATTAGAAAAAACATTTTTATGAATATTAGTATCTTTTAACATTCGTGAGTTTAAAATTTTATTTATTAAAAAATGAACTCGTTTTATACCATATCTTGTTATTACAGATTCAATAGAATCTATCCATTCAGATGTTTCGATAGGATCAATGTCTTTAAGAATATTTTTTGACATACTGTTACAAACCTTTAAAATAACTACATATTAATAATTTAATCACTGATATAATTTTAATAATTTTTCTATTTATTTTATTTGTGATATTATAAAATATAATATAGTATATATGAAGTAATGTTTATATCTAAAGTAGTTTAAATTTCATTTATCGCACAATATATTTTATTTAATTAAGATTTTTATTTAAATACAATATATTTTTATCTTAAAAAATTGATCATATACAATCATTTTATCGTTTTACATATTCATATAAAAATATATCTTTAAAATACATGCAACTATTGAAAAATAACGGATAAATAATTAAACGTAAAATTTTTTAAAAAAAATATATTCTTTTAATGAACAAAGATCTTGTTTTTATATATAAATTATATATTCTTTTTAATACATCCAGTGTACTCATGAGCGCATAACAAAAATCATTATTAAAACTAATAAATAACAGAAAAAAAGACATATTCTAATATTAAAAAAATTTTTAAAACATAAAAATTAGCTTACAATCATGTTATTTTAATAGATTTCATGATTAACAAATGAAATTCATTATAATCCTTACGATCAATTATATTCATATATACATTTTTTTTTTGTTCAAAATCTACATAAAAAATATTAACTAAACTTTTTATTACATTATTTTTTATAGATTCTAACATGGATTGAAACATAAAAAACGATTCTCTTTTATATTCTTGTTGAGGATCTTGTTGAGCATATCCTCGTAAATGAATACTTTGTCTTAAAAAATCTACTGAATTTAAATGTTCTACCCAAAAAATATCTAATATTTGTAACATAACTGATTTTTCAATCATATTAGAACATTTTTTCGAAACTAAAGAAGTATTTTTACTATAACTAAATTGTATTGTAGTAACAATTAAATCGATTAATTTATCTACATTGTCATATAATGTAGTGTCATGTTCTAAAAATTTATTAATTGATTTAATAAAATAAAAATTATTTTTTAACTCCTTTTCCAAGGATCTAAAACTATCTTGATTAACTGTATTTCCAGAAATATATTGTTTAATACAAAAATTAATTCTATCTTTTAAGATTTTTAAAATATGATCGTGAATATTAGATATATTAATTAACTTATTTCTTTCTCTATATACTACTTCACGTTGTTCATTAATAACATTATCATATTCTAATAATTGTTTTCTTATATCAAAATTTTGATTTTCTACTTTTTTTTGAGCTCTTTCAATTGCAGAATTTAACCAAGGATGCTCAATAGATTGTCCTTTTTTCATTCCAATCGTTTTAATAAAACTAATAATATTATCGGAAGCAAACAAACGAATTAAAGTATCATCTAATGATAAATAAAATCTTGAAGAACCAGGATCTCCTTGTCTGCCAGATCGTCCCCTTAATTGATTATCTATTCTTCTCGAATCATGTCGTTCAGTTCCTATAATATGTAAACCTCCTGATTTAATAACTGCATGATTTTTTTTATTCCAAGAATATTGAAATACACTTTTCCTATTAACAATACATTGTTTTTTTCTTGTCTCTAATTTTATTCCTCCTAAAACAATATCAGTACCCCTTCCAGCCATATTAGTTGCAATAGTAACAGCCTTTGGTTCTCCAGCTCGGGATATAATTATTGCTTCTTTAGAATGCAATTTAGCATTTAAAACATTATGTGAAATATTAATTTTTTTTAATATTTTAGAAATTTTTTCAGACTTTTCTATAGAGACCGTCCCTACTAGGACGGGTTGTCCTCGTTTTACACAATCCTGTATATCAGATATAATTGCATTAATTTTATCAAATTCAGAAAGATATATTAAATCAGACATATCATTACGAATCATAGGTTTATTAGTGGGTATAATAACAGTATCTAAATTATAAATGGAATTAAATTCGCATGCTTCTGTTGAAGCTGTACCTGTCATACCTGATAGCTTAGAGTATAAACGAAAATAATTTTGTAATGTAATTGATGCTAGTGTTTGATTATCATTATGTATAAGTACTTTTTCTTTTGCTTCTACTGCTTGATGTAGTCCATCAGACCATCTTCTTCCAGACATAATTCTTCCTGTATGTTCATCTACAATAATTATCTTGTTATTTTGTACCAGATAATCTATATTTTTTAAAAAAATATAATGTGCTTTTAGCGCTAAAAGAACATGATGAATGAAGAAAATATTTTTAGATAAATACAATGATTCTGATTTAGATAAAAAGTTATGTTTTACTAATAACCTTTCAAGTTTAATTAATCCTATTTCAGTTAAATGAACTTGACGTTGTTTATAATCTATATAAAAATCACCTATTTTATCAGTTTCAGTGTAATTTTTTTTATTTTTAGGGATTAAATAAGGAACTAAAGAATTTATTTTTTGATATAAAAAATCACTATTTTCTATAGGTCCGGAAATTACTAAAGGTGTTCTGGCTTCATCGATTAAAATTGAATCAACTTCGTCTACTAAAGCAAAGTGCAGTTTTCTTTGTACTTTTTGTTTATTACAAAAAACCATATTGTCTCGCAAATAATCAAAACCATATTCATGGTTAGTACCATAAGTAATATCTGCTAAATATGCTTTTTTTTTATCTTCTTGTGAAATACCAGATACATTAACCCCAACACTTAATCCCAAAAATTCAAATAAAACACGATTTTTATTTGCGTCTCTATTCGCAAGATAATCATTCATTGTAACAATGTGTACACCGTCACCTAACAAAGCATTTAAATATGCCGGAAGAGTAGCGGTCAGTGTTTTTCCTTCTCCGGTACGCATTTCAGCAATACTCTGTTTGTGTAAAATAATTCCTCCTAAAATCTGTACATCAAAATGACGCATTCCAAAAACTCGTTTACTAGCTTCCCGAACAACAGAAAAAGCTTCTGGAAGTAATGAATCAAGAGTATCTCCATATTTTAATCGTAATTTAAATTCATCTGTTTTTTTTTTTAACTCATAATCTGTAAGTTGTAGTAAATCTTTTTCTAACATATTGATTTTAACTACAATTTCATTCAAATTTTTTAAAATACGTTCATTGCGACTTAAAAAAAAATTGTTAATTATTTTACCTAACATAGTTAAATCTCATATTTTAAAACTACAAGTAAAAAATCGCATACAGTTTAACAAACATTTGATAAAAATATTAATCCATAAAATATCGTGAAACTAAATAAACATATACATATATTATTTAACATATTTTACTATGTAAAATTTTTATAGACACGTATAAATATGTTTATATATATAAATAAAATTATTACATGCATAACTAAAAAAATGTACTATATATTTTATATAAAGAAAAAAAATATAAATAATAAAAATTACACACTTAGTGCATATAAGAATATGTATTTCTAAAATGCACACATGTGTTACTTTTAATAAAATAAAAATCATTAATAAAAATCTTAAAAAAATAAAAAATAAATTCTAATATTTTCCATATTATCATATATATAAAATATATGGATAAAAACAATGAAAAGTTTTTATAAATAAACGTTTTTTTAATTAATTAATTTTATTAATAAAATGCATATAATTTAAATATTATTTATAACAATAAATTTTTATACTTAAATATAAAAATACTAAAAAAAAAATACTATGTTTTTATTAATACTGATTTAAAAGTTGTTGAAATAAACCTTTATATCTAAACATATAACAATTATTAGGTATAAAATAACGATCCGGATATGTAGCACATAAAAAATACAATCCAGAAGAAGAAACGGTAGGATAAATTTTATTTATATTTTTATTGCACAAAATCTGTTTTATCCAAACAACACTACATTTTGATAAACCTACTTTAATTAAACATCCAACAATATTTCTAACCATATGATATAAAAAAGAATTAGCAGTAACATCAATAATTACAAAATCATGAATCCTATATATTACTAATGCAGTTATATTTTTATATGGAGAAAAAGATTGACAACCGCTACTCTTGAAAGCTGTAAAATCATGTAAACCTAATAAACACTTAGCACTAATCTGCATATTTTTAATATCTAATAAATTTTTTACACAAAAATAATATTTAGTTAAAAAACTTGACCGTATATTACGATTTAAAATTATATAACGATATGATCGCGATAACGCTGAAAATCTAGCATGAAAATCAGATGTAATTTCTTTTAACCACAACACTGTAATGTCCTTCGGTAATAAAGAATTCACACCTTTCAACCAAACGGAAGAACTACGAACTACATGAGTACTAAAATGAGCAATTTGCATCATGGCGTGTACCCCTCTATCTGTTCTACCGGCACAAATTATATCTATTTTATAATCAGCTATTTTGGATAAAGCTTGTTCTATACATCCTTGTATAGTTGAAAACGATCGTTGTTTTTGCCAACCAAAATATATACTTCCATCATACTCTATACCTAATACAAACTTCATCTTTTTTTTTCCTAATCATACCATTTAATTTTTACCAACAAAAAAAATAATTATATCCTATATATTATATACATATTTACATATAAAAATATTGTTCATAACGTATTATGTTTTATATGGAAAATATCTTCTATTAAATATTTTATGCATACATAAATACTCTATTTTTAACGTTTTATAAAAAATATTTATCTAATAATCAATTAGCAAAATATATTCTATAGAAAAATAGAACGCGTGAATCATTCATTTTTATATTGACTACAATAAACTCTAGTGAAATACATAATTTACAAAAAAAATTCTATTTATAAATTATTGTAATTATTAAATTAGTATAATTACATTGATATATAAAATTATCAACACAAATTATATGTAAAAAACTAATTATATATAACTACATAAGTAAAGTTTCTAATACCTTTATATAAAAAACAATACAATCAACAAATCTTTTTCAATAATAAACTCTAAAATCTAAAAATTTTATAAATCATCTATTAAATGTTATGTGTATAAATATACTCTATGTTAATATGTTATCAATATTAATATTTATAAAAATATTTTTTATTAAGTATATCTAGAACAAGATTGTTTGTATCAATCTATTATATATAAAAAGATATATCAAAATTTTTATATTTCATAAAAAAAATATATTTCATATATATCTTGTGTAAATGTATAAAATATAAAAAAAATTTTACTATAATAAATCATTAATATTACTAATTTTAAAAAACCATATATAAATATAAAATAACATCGACGTTAAAATATGAAGCTAATTATAAAAAAGAATAATAATATATCTCAGAGAAAAATTAGTAAAAATTCTATAAAAGTATTATATAGATTAAACAAATTAGGATATGAGGCATACTTAGTAGGTGGTGGGGTCCGAGATTTATTATTAGGTAAAAAACCTAAAGATTTTGATATTGCTACCAATGCAAAACCAAGCGAAATTAGAAAGCTATTCAAAAACTGTCGGTTAATAGGGCGCCGTTTTATTATTGCGCACTTAATATTTAAAAGTGAAATTATTGAAGTATCGACATTCAGAACAAAAAATAACAATACTGATAAAAAAAAAATACACCCTAAAATCAAAAAATCCGATAATGGAATGTTATTATTCGATAACACTTTTGGAAAAATTGAAGAAGATGTATATAGAAGAGATTTAACAATTAATGCATTATATTACAATATTCAAGATTTCAGTATTCGCGATTATGTAGGCGGAATTAAAGATATAAAAATGAAAATAATAAGACTCATAGGTGATGCAGAAACTCGTTATAGAGAAGACCCTGTAAGAATGTTAAGAGTCATTCGTTTTTCTGTACAATTACACATGCACATAGATAGAAAAACCGAAGCACCTATTATTAAATTGTCAAAACTATTAAAAAACATCCCTCGAGCTCGATTATTTAACGAATCTATAAAATTATTTTGTTTAGGTTTTGGTTATTTAACTTACATGCGATTAAAAAAATATTCTTTAATATATCCGTTACTACCTTTTTTATCAAATAAATTTAGTAAAAAAAATACAAATTTTTTACATAATATCATTATTGCGTGTTTAAAAAAAGTAGATTCTTATTCTGCACATTGCTCTATACGATGTCCCTCTTTTTTGTTTGCATCATTACTATGGTATCCATTAAAAGAACAAATACAAATACTATTAATTAAAAAAAAAATAAAATATTTAAAAGCATATTCTATTTCTGTTCATTACATTTTAAAAAAATACTCATTATTATTAGGAATTCCGAAAAATATTCTAATAAATATTGAAAAAATATGGAATCTGCAAATAGAAATAGAAGAAAAAAAAAAAAATGAAATCAAAATAATCAAGAAAAATAATATTTTCTTTCAAGCTTTGGAACTAATTTCACTACGTTCTAAAATAGAAAATAAACTTGAACTAAAAAAAATTTTATTTCTATGGAATAAAAAAAATATTTTTTTTAAAAAAAAATATTAATATATATTATTCATAATAACACGCACTATTTAGTATAGTTTATACAAAAATGATATATATTAATCTTTATTTAAGTAAAAAATCTATCAAATTAATCACTGTAACATTAAATACTATAATTAAAAATATAAAAATCTAACATAATATAACAACTAATATAGTTTTAACGTAATTGATAAAATATTTAATATAATAGTTATTTTGTTCGTAATATTTATAATAAATTAATTTTTAAAAAGAAAAAAAACAAAAAATATGATACAATTTATTAATTATCTCATAAAAATTTTATCTAAATATTAAAAGTATATATACAAGCAATAATAACATTATTACTCTGAATTTTTCATATCATCCATAATAATACAATCACAATACTTCAGATAATCTATCAATATTTATTGTAACTAAAATTTGTACACATAGAAAAAATACCATTTTAATAAATTAAATTTAAATAATGATTTTAATACGAGATTATATTTATGAAAACGCTAAAATTCGGAGGTACATCTCTTGCAAACGCAAAAAAATTTATACAAGTATCTTCAATTATTATTAATCAAACAAAAATTAATCAAATATCAGTTGTATTGTCCGCGCCGGCTACTATAACAAATCATCTAGAGATGATTGTTTTAAAATGTATCCGTTACAACAACGTTCCCGCGGAAGAATTAACTACTTTAAAAAATTTTTTTTTAAAATTGACAAAAAAAATATATGCAACTAATAAAAAATATCCCAAAAATAACATTCAAAAAAAAATAACAAAACAGTGCGAAAAATTACAAAAGTTATTAAATTTAATTAAATTATTTAAAAAATGTCCAGACAAAATCTATGCTCAAGTAATAAGCATGGGTGAAATCTTGTCTGTAAAAATTATGAAAGAATTACTAATGTCATACGGACATGATGTTTTAACTATCAATCCTGTAAAACTAATATCAGCTACATCTAACTATCTTAACGCTATTGTTAAAATACATGAATCTAAAAAAAATTTCAAAAATTTAAATGTAAATAAAAAAAAAATTATTTTAATGCCTGGTTTTATTGCTGGTAATAAATCTCGAGAATTAGTAGTCTTAGGAAGAAACGGATCTGATTATTCTGCTAGTATATTATCTGTATGTACTAATTCTCATACTTGTGAAATTTGGACAGATGTAAACGGAATATACACAAGCGATCCTAATATTATATCTACAGCCAAATTTATATCAGAAATTACATATCAAGAAGCACTAGAATTATCTTATTTCGGCGCTAAAATTATTCACCCTGCTTCAGTAAAACCGTTACAAATTCATAATATTCCATGTATTATTAAAAATACTAATAATCCTAATTATCCAGGTACTCTCTTAACTATAAAAAATAATAATAATATTGATATAATTAAAGGAATTACATATTTAAAAAAAATTATTTTAATAAAAATAACTAAAATAAAAGAATCAAATCAAGAAAAAATTTTAAATAAAACATTCAAATATTTATCTAAAAAAAACATTACTACATATCTATTAAACCAATCATTATCAAATAACACAATTAGTTTTTATATACAAAATAATCCATTATTAAATATAAAACTAAAATTAAAAAAAGCACTTAGTGCAGAAATACAAAAAAAATCACTAAAAATAGTGCTTTGTGTTAAAAAACTTAGCATAATTTCTATAATTGGCTATAACATCAAAAAATATAACATTGACATATTAAAAAAAATATGTCTGGTAGTAAATAGTTTTAAAAACAAAATACTAGAAGTGTCATATAATACTTCCAAAATATCATTATCTGTTGTTTTACATGATAAACATATCATTGATATTACAGAAAAAATTCATGATTTAATTCTTTATAAAACTATTCCTGTAAATATTTTTTTAATTGGTATAGGTGGAGTTGGATCAAAATTATTAGATATTATTTTAATGCAAGAACAAAAATTAAAAAAAATTTTTATTCAGTTAAATGTTAATGTAATTGCAAATTCTACTACTTATATAGAAAATAAAAAAAAAATTAGTTTAATTCAGTGGAAAAAACAATTTAATCAATCTAATCAATTATTTATCTTAGAAAAAATTTTAAATTTAGTAAAAAAAAATGGATATTTATATCCAGTTTTAATAGATTGTACTGCTAGTCAAGATATTGCAGAAAAATATAAAATAATCATGAAAAAAGGATTTCATATAATTACAGCTAATAAAAAATCTAACTCTTCATTCTTTTCTAATTATAAATCAATTCGTAAAATAGCTCAAAAGTATAATAAAAAATTTTTTTATGAAACACATGTGGGAGCTGGATTACCTATACTTAATAATTTAAAAAATCTGATAAAATCTGGAGATCAGTTAATTAAATTTCAAGGAATTTTATCAGGATCCATGTCTTACATATTTGGAAAATTAGACGGTAATACTTCTCTATCAGATGCTATCAAACAAGCACAAACATTAGGATTTACAGAACCGAATCCTCAAGATGATCTCTTAGGAACAGATGTAGCTAGAAAATTATTAATTATAGCACGAGAATTTGGATATAAATTAGAATTATCCGATATTACTATAGAAAAAATATTACCTGATTCTTTTAATAAATCAAATCATAAAAAAGAATTTTTTTTACAACTAAAAAAATTAAATAATATATTTATTCGGCAAATCAATAAAGCAAAAAATGAAAAAAAAGTATTACGATTTGTTGGTACAATAAAAAACAATGGATCATGCAACATAAAAATTAAAGCTGTAGATAATAAAAATCCATTATATTATGTTAAAAATGGAGAAAATATATTTGTCTTTTATACAAAATATTATCAACCCATTCCTTTAATACTACGCGGTTACGGGGCTGGAAATGAAGTAACAGCATCAGGTATTTTCTCTGATTTATTACGTGTTATATTATAACATTACGAGTTTACGATAATGATAAAAATTTATGCTCCTGCTTCCATTGGTAATGTTGGTGTTGGTTTTGATATTTTAGGAGCAGCTATTACACCCATAGATGGAACTTTATTAGGAGATTGTATCTCAATACAGTCATCAGATACATTTCAATTACACTGTAATGGATCTTTTTCTAGTAATTTACCTAAAGACATAAAAAAAAACATTACTTGGAAAGCATGGTGTTGGTTTAATAAACATACTAATAAAAAAGAACCAATATCAATTAAATTAGAAAAAAACATGCCTGTAGGATCTGGACTAGGTTCAAGCGCTTCATCTGTAGTAGCTAGTGTTCTGGCATTCAATCAATTTTATAACACAAAGCTCTCACAAACAGAACTAATAAAACTAATGGGATCTTTGGAAGGAGACGTATCTGGAAGTGTTCACTATGACAATGTCGCTCCGTGTTATTTAGGAGGGTTGCAATTAATTACAGGAGATAAAAATTACATTACACAAAAACTTCCTATTTTTAAAAATTGGTTATGGATAATTGCATGGCCAGGAGTCACATTATCTACTTCAGCAGCAAGAAATATTCTTCCAATACGTTATAAAAAAGATATATGTATACAAAACAGTCGAAATATATCAACATTCATACATGCGTTACATACAAAACAACCAGAACTAGCTATTCGCTTTATGAAAGATGCTTTGGCAGAACCCTATAGAATTCCATTAATACCAAAATTTATACACATAAAAAAATCTATAATGAAATTAGGAGCATTAACTTGTAATATTTCGGGTTCCGGGCCAACATTGTTTTCAATATGTTTAAATATTTCCATCGCGAATAAAGTAAAAAAATGGTTAGAAAAAAATTTTATTATCAATAATAAAGGATTTGTTTATATTTGTAAAATTGATCAATTAGGTGCAAGAAAAATGAGATTTACACAATGAAACTATATAATTTAAAAGATCATAAAGAAGAGGTAAATTTTTTAAATGCTATTCAGTATGGTTTAGGAAAAAAACAAGGATTATTCTTTCCAAAATATTTACCAAAATTTAATTCTCACGATTTAAAAAAGTTAATAAAAATGGATTTTATTACACGTAGTGCGCATATACTGTCTCATTTTATATCTGATGAAATATCATTACCTGATTTAAAAAAACAAATTAAATCTGCTTTTTCATTTACCCCACCAATTATTGTACCTGTAACCAACAATATATCTTGTTTAGAATTGTTTCATGGACCAACTTTAGCTTTTAAAGATTTTGGTGCAAGATTTATGGCAAATATGTTATCATTTTGGAAGAATAAAAATTCTATTATGACTATATTAACTGCAACATCAGGCGATACAGGGGCTGCGGTTGCACATGCATTTTATTGTATGAAAAACATTCGTGTTGTAATACTATACCCTAAAGGAAGAGTAAGTGTTCTGCAAGAAAAACTATTTTGTACGTTAGGAAAAAATATACACACTATTGCAATTGATGGAAGCTTTGATGATTGTCAATATTTAGTTAAGCAATCGTTTAACGATAAAAAATTAAAAGAAACAATTGGTCTAAATTCTGCAAATTCTATTAATATTAGTAGATTATTAGCTCAAATTTGTTACTATTTTGAAGCCTTTGCATTAATATCACCAAAACATCACAAAGATATTGTAATATCTGTACCATGTGGCAATTTCGGTAATTTAACTGCTGGATTAATTGCAAAATCATTAGGATTACCTATAAAATCCTTTATTGCTGCTACTAATGCAAACGATACAGTACCTCGTTTTTTAAATAGCGGTACATGGAAACCTAGTCATACTATATCTACAATTTCTAACGCTATGGATATCAGCCAACCTAATAACTGGCCGAGAGTAGAAGAGCTCTTTAGACGAAAAAAATGGAATTTAAATACTCTAAAATCTGGAAGCATATCTGACAAAAAAACAATAAAAACTCTTCAGGAACTTTATAAAATAGGATATATATCAGAACCTCATGCAGCTATAGCATATAAAGTACTAATTAAATACATGAAAAAAACAGATTTTGGATTATTTTTAGGAACAGCTCATCCTTCTAAATTTCAAAATACAGTTGAGTCCATATTAAATATTAAATTAAAATTACCTCATTCTTTACAATCTCGAATAAATTTAAAGAATTTTTCACATCATATGAAACCAGATTTTTTGAAGTTAAAAAATTTTTTACTAACAAAAATTTAACAAATCTTATAATTTAGAGAGGAATATTAGAATCCCTCTCTAAATTAGAGAGTACTTAAAATTAATATGTATTACTATTTCAATTCTGCAATTTATACATTGAACAAAAAATTTATAATATCTCCATCTTGTACTATATATTTTTTTCCTTCACTACGTATTTTTCCTAATTGCTTAATTTTAATTAAGTTACGATACTTGATGAAGTCAATGTATGAAATAATTTGAGCTCTAATAAACCCTTTAGAAAAATCAGTATGAATTAACTTAGCAACTTGAATAGCTGTCTTTTCTGCTTTAAATGTCCATGACCGTACTTCCTTTGGTCCAGCAGTGAAAAAAGTCTTTAAACATAAAGAAGTGCATAAATGTCTGATAAACTTATTAAAATCTACATCAAAAAAAAATAAACGATTTTTTTGAGTAGATAAAACATCAATATTATTTGTTTGAATACTATGTTTATGATCCAAAACAACAGGAATAACAGTAGATAAATCAACATTTTTATCTTTATATAATTCATTAATATTAATGTTACAACGCATATCTTTAGTCATATTAAAAATATAAATCATAGGTTTTAATGTTAAAAATTGATATTGTCGTAAAATTTTTAATTCTTCTTTTAAAAAAACTAAATCTTTCAAAAAAAAACCAGATTTTAATTGATATATGCATCTTTGAATTAAATTAAAAAAAACTGAATGACGCACATCATTTATATCTTTTTGAACAGATTGTTTTTGAAAAATTTTTTCACATAAACCAAGATCGGACAATAACAATTCTGTATTAATAATGTCAATATCACGCAACGGATTTATATTATTATATACATGCGTTATTTCATTATTTATAAAACAACGAACAACATGCATAATAGCGTTACATTCTCTAATTTTTTTTAAAAATTTATTACCTAAACCTTCTCCTTTAGAAGCACCTTTTACTAATCCAGCAATATCAATTATAGTAATAACACTATGTATAACATTTTTAGTTGATAAACAAACAGCTATTTTTTTTAATCTATTATCAGGAATAGAAACTATCCCTATATTTGGTTCAATAGTACAAAAAGGGAAATTTTTTGATGGGATATTTAATCTTGTTATCGTATTAAATAAAGCAGATTTTCCTACATTAGGCAACCCCACAATACCACATTTATATACCACAATAATTTATACCTATTTAGTTTTAAATTAAATTTAGAGACAATACAATTAATCACTATAATAAAAATTATTTATTTATAATAATTTTTTTATTTTTCAAAAATTTTTTTTTATATATATAATCTTTAGTTAATAGAATAAATTCTAATATTGCTTTTTTGATTATACTACCTTCCTTTTTTGTAGGTTTTTTTAGTACAAATGTTGATACATTTTTTTTTTGTGTTGGACGACCAATTCCAATACATAGTTGCATAAAATCGTCTTTGGAAGAGAAATGACTGATGATGCTTCTAACACCATTATGGCCATTATGACTTTTTCCAAATTTTATTTTTACTATTCCAGGAAATAAATCTAATTCATCTCGTACTATTAAAATATCAGATAAATCAATTTTATAAAAAGATGAGGCAGCATGTACTGAAAAACCTGAAACATTCATAAATACATGTGGTCGTAATAAATAAATTAAATGATTATTTACTGTAATATTTGAAACATATCCTAAAAAACTTTTTTTAAATTTAAATGAAATTTTATGAACATTAGATAACATATTGATAAACCAATAACCTACATTATGTCGTGTATTACAATATTGATTTAATGGATTTCCAAGACCAACAATCATTTTTATTTTTTTCAAAATACCTTCTTTAAAAATTAAATATAATTAAATTATTATACATTTTTTACAAAATCACTAATAAAAATATTATACACTTATATAAAATATATATAAGTATTAAATACTTATATCTACTATATAATATATTCGTATGTTACATACTTATATGTGTATATACTTATACATTACATGATTATATGTTATATACTTTTTTTCGTGATAAAATCTATAAAAAAAATACTACATACACAAAATATTTTTATAAATCATAAACAATATATATCATTACAAAAACCATTAAAAACACAAAATACTCTAAAAATAAATTTTATATACTTTTAAGATAAAGATTTTTCTTTATTTCAAAAATTGATATGTTTGTTAAACATATTTGATATTGATATATGTAACAATATATCTTAATATAATAAATTTCTATTTTTTGAAAAATCATATTATTATATACATTTAATAACTATTATTAAAAATAATATATTAAAAAATAAATATATATTAATAATTAAATAATCATTTAATAATAGCATTATAAAAACAATCATTATTGTATTTAAATGTATTGAGTTATTTAAACAAGATGTTTATAATTTTATTATTGTTAAATACATACAGATAAATTCAATGTTATTCTAAATAATGAAACTGAGATACATATGTCTATAAAACAAAATTTACGATTTATGATAAAAAATCGATTTAGAGGATTCTATCCCGTTGTTATAGATATAGAAAGTGCAGGATTTCACGCAAAAACAGATGCTTTGTTAGAAATTGCAATTGTAACCTTAAAAATGAATACACATGGATGGCTACAAATAGATGATACCTTACATTTTCATATTAAACCTTTTAAAGGATCGATTATACAAGCAGAATCGGTAGCATTTAATAAAATAGATCCTTTCAATCCTCTTAGAGGAGCTGTTAGTGAGCAAAACGCGCTAAAAAGTATTTTTAAACTAGTAAAAAAAAAAATTAGCTTGAATAAATGCAAAAAAGGAATACTAGTTGCTCATAACGCTAATTTTGATCATAACTTTTTAATGGCAGCAGCTAAAAGAGTAGGAGTTATTAAAAATCCTTTTCATCCTTTTACTACATTTGATACCGCAGCACTTAGTGGTTTAATTTTTGGGCAAACAGTACTAGCAAAAGCATGTCAGATGGCCGGTATCCCTTTTGATACAACGCAAGCACATTCCGCTTTATACGATACCTTGCAAACAGCGCATTTATTTTGTGAATTAGTAAATAGGTGGAAAAGAATTGGAGGATGGCCTCCAAACACATCTCACCGTAAAAAAAAAGATGAGATGTTTGACACATAATGTATATAATCCTTAATTCATGACCATAATTACTTTAATTTAATATTATGTTGACAATTTTTAACTAAATTTAATAATTCTCCATTATTTAATAATTCTAAAATAATATCGCATCCGCCTATCAAACGCTCATTAATCCATAATTGAGGAAAAGTTGGCCATTTTGAATATTTTGGTAAAGCTAAACGAATGTCTGTATCTTTTA
Organism: Buchnera aphidicola (Cinara pseudotaxifoliae); assembly: GCF_900128595.1. Classification (NCBI taxonomy): domain Bacteria; kingdom Pseudomonadati; phylum Pseudomonadota; class Gammaproteobacteria; order Enterobacterales; family Erwiniaceae; genus Buchnera; species Buchnera aphidicola. The sequence goes on along the minus strand of NZ_LT635893.1, from coordinate 146,187 downwards.
AAACATCAACATAAAAAAATTTTGAAGTACAAGAAGATAAAGCTTGAACAGCTCGAGCAGAAAAACCACAACTAGGATATTCAGGAGAACCTTTCATATAAAGAACAATAATATTTTTCTTTAATTGCTTTTTTATTTTTTTAATAACATCTATCATATTAATATCACTCACAAATGTAATAAAATTACATACAATTCATAAAATTTTTTTATAAATATAATGATAAAAATATCATTATATTTTTAATAAAAAACAAACTAATGGTACTATAAATATAGACATAAAAAAATGTTTTTTAAAATATTTTAATAAAAAAAATAAAATTTATATATAAATATTGTCTAAATCAAATAGATCTATTATAATGTAATTCACATATGGGGCTGTTATGGATTTGACAGAATATACAAAAATTATTGCAGCATGTCGAGGATTGGTTTGCCTCGTTAAAAAACCAAATTTATTAAATGCAAAACAAAAAAACTACGCTTTAGCAGCTTAAAAACCTAGATAAAGCCCTTTCTCGCTAATCTATTTACTCTCTTTAATAGATAAGTTATATTTTAGAAAGGTTATATTAAAAGAGACATTCTTATATCGTTAATCTTAAAACAATAAGATTGTATTTTATTAAGATACAAAATAATACTTTGTTTATTAAGTCTTATTTTAAAAAATTAAATAAACTAAACATGTAGAACAATAATATTAGTTATTTTGGACGCGGGTTCAAATCCCGCCAGCTCCAAAAATTTTTTAAAAATTTTAACTAAACATCTGGTTAAATAATGTATAAAAAATATACAAATATTAATAAAAATAATTGTATTTTGTTCAGAATATACATATAAACATAATAACAATAATAATTATTTTTCATTAAAAAAAATAACATCTTAAAAACAATTAACATACAAAAAATTTTTAAATATTTTAAAATATTTAAAAACAAAAATAATTCGTGTAAAATACCAATACATAAATTACAAAAATAGACAAACATAAATTAAAAAATATTCTTTTGCTACATTAAAATTATATATATACATATTCAATACAATGTTTAATACATATAAAACATATACTATAAATATCTTAAAAAAAAAGCCATAACTTTTGTTATTTAAAAATTACCTAAATAATTTTATTTTCTAAATAATTTTAATAAAAAATCAATTAATAAAGATATAGTCGAGAAAAAATATGAAAAATAAAAAAAACATTACAAATAATATTTCTCCAAAAAAAACCGAACAGACAAAAAAAACAGATAAACTCTATAAAATTGAACAAAAAATTTTTTATTTAAAAAAAGAAAAAAAAACTATAAAATTAAGACATTACGCTAATATAGACAATGCAATAAAAAAAAATATACAAGAAGTAAAATCAATTAAAAAAAACCAATTTAAAAATTTTTTAAAAAACATATTATCTATCATCAACCAAATTGATAATTTAGTAAAAATATCTAAAAAATCTGTATCTGTACCAAAACCAGTAATTGAAGGAATACGATTAACCAATAATATATTAGAAAAAAATTTAAAAACATGGCATATAAAAAAAATTAATCAAACTAATATACCATTTGATTCTAATATACATACTTTCAAAAAAAACAATAATAAAGAATCATGCCTAAATAATACGCAAGTTAAAAAAATAAAAAAAGTCGGATATAAATTTAAAAATTATATAATCAAAAAAGCTACTATTGTTGTATAATTTACAATATACTATTTAACATAACAGAAAAAATATTAGCTAATATTAGAATGGTTTAAAATTATATATTTTTAAACCAATTAATTGGTGTTTTGTTTTGCTTTATTAATATTCTGTTTATTTTTAAAAAGTGTTTACATCCAAAAAAACCTCTGTGAGAAGATAATGGAGATGGATGTGACGATTGTAATATAAAATGTACATCTTTATTTATTAAACGATATTTTTGACCTGATAAAGAACCCCATAATACAAATATTATACCTTTATGAACATCACTAATGAATTTAATAACTTGATCAGTAAATTTTTCCCAACCCAGTCCTTTATGGGATCCCGGAAAACCATCTGAAACTGTTAATATGGAATTTAATAAAAATACACCCTGCCTAGACCAATCTTTTAAACATCCGTTAGTACGAGTTGCAAACTGTGGAAAATTATACTTTAACTCTATAAATATGTTTTTTAATGAAGACGGTAACGGTTTTAATTTTGAAACTGAAAAAGATAAACCATTCGCTTGTCCGTATCGACAATATGGATCTTGACCTAATATTACTACTTTAATTTCTGATACTGGAGTTAATAAAAAAGCATTAAAAATATCTTGTTTAGGAGGATAAACTGATGTGGTTTGTTGTATTTTTTGTAAAGTATTCCATAAATACATAAAATATTTTTTTTTTTTTTCTCTAAAAAAAAATTTTGACCAGGAATAGTCAGATACAGTATTCATTGTATACACCAATCTTATAAAATAAGAAACAAAATATATTTTTTATTAAAAATAATCTTTTAAAATAATATGAATAAATAAAAATTATGATATAGTATATCATAATTTAATTATATACAATTCATCATATGATAGTTTTTATATACAGGGGAATAAAAATGATTTTAGTATCTAAAAAAGCTCCTAATTTTATTGCATCAGCAGTTTTACCTGACGGTAAAATAGTTAATGATTTTAATTTATATGAATATAGTTCTGGAAAAATAACAGTATTATTTTTTTGGCCTATGGATTTTACATTTGTATGTCCTTCAGAATTAATAGCATTTAATAACCTATATTCCGAGTTTAATGATAGAAACGTACATATTATAGGTGTTTCTGTAGATTCAGTATACGTACATAACGCCTGGAGAAATATAGAACCTAAACATGGAGGTATTGGAACAGTAAAATTTCCTATGATATCCGATATTACTAAAGCTATACAAAAATCTTACGGAGTTGAACATCCGGAGTTAACAATTGCTTTCAGAGCATCCTTTATAATTGATAAAGATGGTATTATTCGTCACCAATCTATTAATGACCTTCCAATAGGAAGAAATATTCTAGAAATTATCAGAATAATTGATGCTTTTAAATTGTATAAAAAATCTGGAAAAGTGTGTCCGGCTAATTGGAGTACAGAAAAAGAATCTATGCAGGCAACTCCAGAAGGAGTAAAAAAATATCTGTCAAGAAATTTTCAAAAAATATAATTCATTTCATATAAACAATATATTTCTATAAATTTTTATGAAAAATTAATAGAATTAGTTTATTTTAAATATAAATCTACATTTAAATATTGTTGTATCAGTGCAACATAACAATAAGTATTGTTATGTGGTACCGTTTTAAAATTACAGCATTTTACAGCAAAAATAATATTATTGACTAACATATTCTATTTATAAAATAATATTCTTATTCCATTTTTGTATTCACATAACAAATCAAAAAAAAACATAATTTTAATTAAAATATATTAAAAAAGATTATCCGAAAGAGATAAGAAAATGAGTGATATTGCAAAAGAAATAAAAAAGGTCAATATTGAAGAAGAGTTACAAAGATCTTATCTTGATTATGCTATGTCTGTAATTATTGGACGAGCATTACCAGATGTACGAGATGGACTAAAACCCGTACATAGAAGAATATTATTTGCCATGAATATATTACGTAATAAGTGGAATAAACCATATAAAAAATCTGCAAGAATAGTAGGTGATGTAATTGGTAAATATCATCCACACGGAGATTCTGCAGTATATGACGCCATTGTACGTATGGCTCAACAATTCTCTCTAAGATACACTTTAATCGATGGACAAGGAAATTTTGGATCTATTGACGGAGATTCTGCAGCAGCTATGAGATATACAGAAATACGTATGTCTAGAATTGCTCACGAAATGCTAAATGATTTGGAGAAAAATACAGTTGATTTCGTTTTAAATTACGATGGAACAGAAAAAATACCAGAAATTTTACCAACTAAAATTCCTAATTTATTAATTAATGGATCCTCCGGTATTGCTGTAGGTATGGCAACCAATATTCCTCCGCATAATTTACAAGAAGTAATTAACGGTTGCATTGAATACCTTAAAAATCCAAACATTTCTTTAAAAAAACTAATGCAGTATATTCCAGGTCCTGATTTTCCAACAGCTGGAATTATTTATGGAAGAAGTGGTATTCAAGAAGCTTATCTTACAGGAAAAGGAAAAATATCTATTCGATCAAAATATTCTATTGAATATAACGAGAGAACTAAAAAAGAATCTTTAATAGTATATGAATTACCTTATCAAGTAAATAAATCTAAATTAATTGAAAAAATTGCTTCATTAGTAAAAGAAAAAAAAATTCTTGGAATTTCTGCTATTCGTGATGAATCTGATAAAGACGGGATGAGAATTGTAATAGAAATCAAAAAAGATTTTATTACTAAAGTAGTGCTTCATCAACTTTATACTTTAACATCATTACAAACATCGTTTGGAATAAATATGGTTGCTTTATCTTCAGGACAACCTAAAACAATGGGTTTAAAAAAAATACTGAAAGAGTTTATAGAGCACAGAAAAAAAATTATTACTAGAAAATGTTTATTCAAACTGAATAAATACACAAAAAAAATACATGTATTAGAAGGATTTTATATTGCTTTAGACAATATAGATAAAATCATTACAATAATAAAACTAGCTAATAATAGTAGAACAGCGAGAAAAAATTTAGAAAAAATAACATGGAAAAAAAATAATACTGTACGTATACACAATAATATATGTAATCAAACAGTAAATTTTAGTTTTAGTAAAAAACAAACACAAGCTATTTTAGATATGAAACTTAATAAGCTGACTACATTAGAAAAAAATAATATTTATAATAAATATAACAGTTTATTAAAAAAAAAATTAATTTTAAAAAAAATCCTATCTAGTTCTGATCAATTAAAGAAAATAATCAAAAAAGAATTGTCAACAATAAAAAATCAATTTTCTGATTTACGTAGAACGAAAATTATAAATAAAACATCTGAAATAAACATGGAAGATATGATAATACAAGAAAGCGTTGTAGTAACTCTATCGCATTCTGGATACGTAAAATATCAACCAATTTCAGATTACAACGCTCAAAAAAGAGGAGGAAAAGGAAAATCTGCAGCAAAAACTACTGATGAAGATTATATAGAAAATTTATTAGTAGCTAATTCTCATGACACTATTTTATGTTTTTCTAGTCGAGGAATACTTTATTGGATGAAAGTATATCAATTACCCGAAACTAGCAGACATGCACGAGGACGTCCTATCATTAATTTACTACCGTTAACCCAAAAAGAAAGAATCACAACAATTCTACCTATTTCAAAATACAAATCATCAATAAATATTTTTATGGCCACTGCTTTAGGTTTTGTGAAAAAAACATCATTAGATAAATTTAAAAAACCTAGAAATTCTGGAATTATAGCAATTAATTTACGAAAAAATGATGAATTAATTGGTGTTTCTTTAACCAATGGTAAAAATAATATACTACTGTTCACTTCTAAGGGAAAAGTAGTTCGATTTTCTGAAACCACTATAAGAAAAATGGGTCGAACTGCTGCAGGCATTAAAGGTATAAAAATTATTCCCAACGATCGAGTCGTATCGTTGTTAGTTCCTAAAACTAAAGATGATATATTAATCGTAACAGAAAATGGATATGGAAAAAGAACTAAAATTAATCAATTTCCTATTAAATCACGAGCTACTAAAGGTGTTATTTCTATTCGCGTGACTCCAAAAAATGGAGTTGTTATAGGAGCTATACAAGTAGATCATTACAATCAGATTATGATGATTACAGACGCTGGAACTCTTGTTAGAACTAGAGTATCTGAAATTGCAATTTTACAAAGAAATACTCAAGGAGTTATTTTAATTAGAACTATGAGAAAAGAAAAAGTAGTTGGTTTACAAAAACTATCTTATACTCCCGTAATATCATAAAATTACTACTTAAAAAAATTTCATAGTAATTTTACGAATTCAGTATAAAAATTATGGTGTATTGTTTTAAGATATCAAAACGACTGAATAACAGTCATAGCGGTAGTATATACTATATCCTGAACAGTCGCTCCACGAGATAAGTCATTTACTGGTTTTCGTAAACCTTGTAAAATAGGTCCGATTGATATAATCCCGGAAGATTGTTGAACCGCTTTATATGTAATGTTTCCAGAATTTAAATCAGGAAATATTAAAACAGTAGCTTGACCCGCGACTAAAGAACTAGGAAACTTTTTTTTTGCTATTGCCGGTGAAATAGCAGCGTCATATTGCATAGGTCCATCAATTAATAAATCTGATTGAATATTCTTTACAATACTGATAGATTTTCTAATCTTATCGACAGATTTACCAGATCCTGAAGTATCAGTAGAATACGATAACATTGCTATTTTTGGAAATATTCCCACAGATTTTGCTGTATTAGCAGATTGAATTGCAATTTTAGCTAATATATTTGCATCTGGATATTTGTTAATAGCACAATCTCCGTATACTAAGACTTTATTTGGAAAAAGCATCAAAAAAACTGATGATACAAATGAATCTTTATGATTATTTTGTATCAACTGAAATGTCGGACGTACAATATCCGCTGTGGAATGCGTTATTCCTGCTACAACACCATCTACATCATTATCGTTCAACATCATTAATGATAATATTATATCATTGCGCAACACATCCGAAGCTTTTTTTAAATTAAATATATCTTTATTTTGTCTTAATCGAAATAAACTTTGTACATAATCTTTTCGAATACTATCAGGATTAATAACTATAATATTGTTATTTAACAAAAAATTATTTTTTATAGAAAAATTATTAATATAATTATAATCTCCCAACAAAACACATTTTGATATATTTAATTGACTACATATAGAAGCAGCTTCAATAATTTTTATATCATTACCTTCAGGAAAAACAATTTTTTTGATCTTAGAACTAGCTTTTTTTTGTAAAAATAATTTAAATTTCTCTACATAATTTTTCATAAATATATTAATCAACGTAATAAATAAAATTAAAAAAAATAATTTAGTAACATTCTATATAATTTATATAAAAATGTTTCAAGTAAAATATATATACGAATTAAAAGATGCATTACATATAATTTTATACCAGTACATGTAATGTCTATACAACTAAATTATATGTTTCTTGAGCAATAATATAGTTCTCGTTTGCTGATATAACAAGTATAGGTATACTACCTATTTTATTTATAAATATATTTTTTTTATGACTTGTTTTGTTTTTTTTTGTATCAATAAACAAATTTAGTAAAGATAATTTGTGTATAATTTTTTGACGAATAAAACTAGAATTTTCTCCAATACCTCCGGTAAAAATAACAGCATCCAACCTTCCTTCCATTAATGAAGAATATCCACTAATATATTTAGAAACCCGATAACAAAAAATATTAATGGATAATTTTGCTAGTTTATGAGTGTCGTATTTTTCTTCTAATTCTCTAAAATCACTAGTTATAGAACTAATACCTAATACTCCGGATTCTTTAGTTAATATTTTTTGAACTTCGTTAACTGGAATATTTAATTCATTAACCATGTAAAAAATTATACACGGATCAATATCTCCACAACGAGTTCCCATGACTAATCCCTCTAGAGGAGTAAAACCCATAGAAGTATCTACAGATTGCCCGTTTACTATAGCTGTAATTGAAGATCCACTGCCCAAATGACAACTAATAATATTTAAACGATTTATGGGTCTTTTTAAAATCAAAGAACTTTTTTTTAATACATATAAATGATTAATCCCGTGAGCACCATATCGACGAATAAAATGATCCTTATAAAATTTATAAGGAATAGCATATAAAAACGCTTTTTTTGGTATGGTATGATGAAAAGAAGTATCGAATACCACTACATTTTTGTGTTGTAACATTAACATCTGCTGCAACGCTACTTTAATGGCAGTAACATGAAAAGGATTATGTAATGGAGCAAAAATAGATGATCGTTGAATTTTTAATAAAACATCAGAATTAACAATCATTGATTTTTTTAAAAATGGTCCCCCATGTACTACTCGATGCCCTATACCTACTATATTATCTAAATAATTTTTATATTTACAAAACAATGTAGTAAAAATTAATTCAATTAATTCATTATACGAATTTATTTGTTTAAATTTTTTAAATAATGTTGTATTTTGAACTAAATTTTTAATCATTAAAGATATCTTAGAATTTATAATGTCTAAAATTCCATCTAAATAAGTTATTTCTAAAACAGGATCTATAACTGAAAATTTAACAGAAGAACTACCACAATTTAATACTAAAATTAATTTTTTTTTCATATTATATCTCTTTCTATAATATATTTTTCTTTAAAAAATATAAAAATCACACTTTTTAATAATTAAAAAAATCAAATTTAATGAAAAATAATTTTTTTTTGTTCAATAGAATGAATTTGCATTTTTATTATATCACTAATAGGATCCTCAGGACACTTTTCAATAAAATATAATAAATCTGAAATAGCTATATGATAACAATTTAATTGAGAAAAAATTAATCCTCTATCTCGAATTTCATATGGATCTTTAGGTTTTAATCTTAATAAAATATTACTTACGTTTAAAGCTAATTCAATGTTTTTTTCTTCAAGTAAAGCAATTTTTAAAATATCTAAAATTTTTTGAGTTACAACCAATGGTTGAGAGTCTTGTAAATGACTATTTATTAATTCTGCAGAAGGACTTATATTACCTTGTAACCATATTTTCAAAGTATGTTTATTAATTATTTCTCCATTAATAGGATCAATATAAAATAATTGCTTTTCTAAATTTTTAAATTTTAAAATTAACTGTGTTGGAAAAATTACAGGAGTAATCAACACGTTCAAATGGCTAGCAATATATATTAATATTATACCTAAAGAAAAAGAATTACCTTGATTAGACAATATTACTTTATCTAACCAAATCATATCAGATACTTTATATTTTGAAGAAGAACTACCAAACTTCCAAATTTTATAAAACAAAAATAGTAGTTTTTCTATTTTTTTTTTTTCTGTTAATCTATTAGAAACAAATAAAGTAGCTTCCTGTATTTTTTCTTTACACGCATTCATAATTTTTGTTTCAGAAAAATCATCACGAATATCTGCCATAATTTTGATCATAACTTCACACAAAGACATTTTAGAAAAATCAATATCATGCAAATCTATCATATATTATCCTAAATAATCATTAATAAAATTAAAATATATATACAAAATTTTTTATAAAAATTACTAATTTTTTAACAAACAACCAAAAGTAACTCTTCTACGATTCGAGTAATCCTTTATAGAAGATATTTTTACAAAAAAATTATTTTTGAAAATTTTTCTTACTATTTTAGTTTGTTTATAACAATGTTCAACATATAACCAGCCTATAGAAGTAAAATGCCGATAAGCATTAACTATAATATGCTGTATACATTCTATCCCATACTTTCCAGAAACTAAAGAATTATACGGTTCAAAAACTAAATCTTTTATAGATCTATAAAAATCTTGTTTAGATAAATACGGAGGATTGCACACAATTATATGAAACTTTCTTAAAGGAACGTGCGAAAACCAATCACTATATATAAAAAAAACATTATTAATATTTAGCTTTCGTGCATTATATCGTGCTACAGACAAAGCTTGTAAACTATTATCAATACCCATAATTTTACAAGAAGGGTATTCACGAGCTAAAGCAAGGGCTATGGAACCACTACCTGTTCCTAAATCTAAAATAAATTCATTTTTTAAATAAGTATGCAATGTAACTAATTCAATTAATAGTTCTGTATCAGGTCTAGGAATTAATACAGCAGAAGAAACAAACAAAGACAATGACCAAAATTCTTTTTTATTTATAATATACGCAATAGGTTCACCTAACATTCTTCTACATAATAAATAGTTTAGTTTTAACAAACTATCACAATCTATAACTGTACTATAATTTAAGAATAGTGTTTTTTTTGAATATTTTAATACGTAACACATCAGTGTCTCTACGTCTAATTGAGGTGTTGAACTATTAATTAATTTTTTTTTAGAAATATATAACCACATTTCAATGTTCATTATAGTATATACCACTTTAATTCTCTTACATCATTAATAATAAATCCGCCTGATACTCTTGTAATAAAGGTTCTATTAATAAATCTAATTTACCTAATAAAATTTCATTTAAACGATACAATGTCAAATTAATACGATGATCGGTTACTCTATTTTGAGGAAAATTATATGTTCTATTTCGATCTGATCTAGAACCTGTGCCTAATAAATTTTTTCTCATTAATGAATTTTCTAATGCTTGTTTTGCATTGATTTCAGAATAAATTTTAGCAGATAAAACTGACAATGCTTTTTCTTTATTTTTATGTTGAGAACGTTCATCTTGGCATTCAACTACATTGCCTGTCGGAATGTGGGTAATACGAACTGCAGAATCTGTTGTATTGACATGTTGCCCTCCTGCTCCAGAAGAACGAAATGTATCGATTTTTAAATCAGTAATATTTAACACAATTTTTTTTGACTTAGGAGCTTCAGGCATAATCGCCACTGTACATGTTGAAGTATGTACGCGACCTTGCGACTCTGTTTGTGGAACTCTTTGAACTCTATGACCTCCTGATTCAAACTTTAAACATTTACAAACACCCGTTCCTGTAACTTTCAAAATAATTACCTTATAACCTCCTTGTTCTCCTTCATGCATATTAATAATACTTACGCTCCAAGATTTTAAATCAGCGTATTTCATATACATTCTACACAATTCTCCAGAAAAAATAGCAGCTTCTGATCCTCCTGTAGCAGCTCTGATTTCAATAAAACAACTATTTTGATCATATGGATCAGCAGGAATCAACAATTGTTTTATTTTTTTTTCAATGTCCTTTTTTTTTTTTAATAAAACATACAATTCTTCTTCTGCTAATTTACCAATAACAGAATCTTGTAACAATTCTTTATTGATTTTTATTTCTGACTTTATTTTTAACCATAATAAAAATGATTCACGTAATTCAAATAATTCTGCTCGTTCTCTTGATAATATAGAAAATTTTTTTTTATCAAAAACTGAGTAATGAGAAGATAATAAAGATTCTAATTCAGAATATCTTTTTATTACATGTTGTAATTTTAAAATTATTGATTTTTTCATAACAATAAACCTGTTTAACATACTATAATAAAAATATAAAAAAATAATATAAAAATATATATATTTTATATTATAATATGACTAAAAATATATTGTAAGAATAATTCATTTAATATAATGAATTATTTTTAAATTAATATTTATATATGTTATATAAAACACAATATGTATATAAGCTATACATTTTAATAAAAATTCATCGTATAAGTGATGAGAGGATGAAAATGGAACAAATCAAATTATTTTCTGGAAATTCAGTTCCGTGTTTAGCGAAAAAAATTGCCAATCATTTAAATACCGCGATGGGAAAAGCTACAGTAAGTAAGTTTAGTGATGGAGAAATTAGTGTGCAAATCCATGAAAACATTAGAGGATCTGATGTTTTTTTAATACAATCCACATGCTCACCGACGAATGATAACGTAATGGAATTAATTATCATGATAGACGCATTAAGACGTGCGTCTGCAGGACGTATAACTGCTGTAATTCCATATTTTGGATATGCTCGACAAGACAGAAGAATTAGATCGTCTAGAGTGCCTATTACAGCTAAAGTAATTGCCGATTTTTTATCAAATGTAGGAGTAGATCGCATTCTAACTATTGATTTGCACGCTGAACAAATTCAAGGATTTTTTGATATTCCTATAGATAATATTTCAAGTAGTATGTTATTATTAAAAAAATTATCAAAAATCAATTTTCTAAATCCAGTATTTGTATCACCAGATATTGGTGGAATTATTAGAACACGCACTATTGCAAAACTATTAAATGATTCTGATATGGCAATTATCGACAAACGTCGACCAAACGTAAACGTTTCTCGAGTAATGAATATTATTGGAAAAATACAAAATAGAGATTGTATCTTGATTGATGATATAATAGACACAGGTTTTACTTTGTGCAAAGCTGCTCAAGCACTCAAAAAAAATGGTGCGCGCAGTATATATGCATACGCTACACATCCTATTTTTTCAGGTTTAGCTGTTCAAAATATAACAAATTCATATATAGATAAAATCATAGTATGTGATACCATTTCAGTATCTAAAAAACTCAAGAGTTTAAAAAACACAAAAATACTAACTGTATCCGGGATGTTAGCAGAGGCTATTCAACGAATTCATAAAGAAGAATCAATTTCAGAAATGTTTATTTATTAAAAAACAATTTTTTAATATTTCATATAATGTATCTAATTATTAATATTAGAATTATTTTTTTTAAATACAACATCAGTAACACGATTTGTGATAATAAAATGTTGGAAAAAACTCCAACATTATATTTTTTAGAAAATAAACTCACAAACCAAGTATTTCAATAAAATAAATTAATTTCATACAAATATCTTTCTTAATAAAAATCTATTCATAGAATAATTTTTACAATATGTATTAAATTATTTAAAAAATTCTTAATAAATAAATCATAAAGTATTTTTCTGTACATATCATTAAAATATCTTAAAAAGCATCTGCGGGAATAACCCTAAAACTATTAGAATTATTCCAATAAATATGATTAAAAATTTTTGAATTATAGTCATATTTATATGAACTAAAGAATTTTTTTTTGACAAAAAACTCGGCTGACAATATAAACTATGAATTATGTGTAAATAACTACATACTCCCATAATACTACTTAACATGATTAACATAGTTGTCATAAAAAAATGTTTGTGCAGTAAATGTTTAAAAACAAAAAATTTTCCCCAAAATCCTAAAGTTAATGGAAATCCAGATAAAGATAGAAAAATTATTGTCATTACACTTCCTAAAAAAGGATTATACAAATATAACCCTGTTAAAGAGATATTTTGAATATTATTAATATCACTACTAGCGGTGTTAAAATCCATAACACTTTTAATACTAAAAAAACCAATTAATCCCAATAAATAACCAAAAACATATATGCATATATGTTTTATCATATATATGTATTCAGGATAAGGATATGTTAACATAACTATTAAAATAATTCCGAAATTAGAAATAGATAAATATCCAATTAATCTCTGAGCTTCTTTTTGAAAAATAGCTGCTATGTTTCCTAAAAATATAGAAAAAATAGCTATGTAGTATAAAATTAAATATAATGATTTTATCTTTACTATATAAGGAATATAATAAAAAAAACGCAATAAACAAGACAAAACAGAAATCTTGGTGACAGTAGAAAAATATAGTAATGCACATGAATTAGTATATTGATATATATCAGGAGACCAAGTATGTAAAGGAAATAAAGACAATTTAAAACAAATAGACAAAAAAATCATACTGATTCCATATAACATCATATTGCTATACATAATAGATGGATAGTATATAAATATATATTTTAAAAAGGAAAAACACAATCTACCTGAAACTAGATATATAAAAGAACATCCTAATAACAATATTGCAGACGAAAAAACTGATACTATTAAGTATACTAAAATAGAAAAAAAATGATTATTACATTTTGAAAAAAAAATTAAAATACCTAGCATAGAAAAAAATAATAATTCTATTCCTATAAATAAAGCAGCAAAATGATGCGAAATAGATACTAAAATCCCCCCCAAAGAAGCTAGTAAAATAAATAAGTAAAATTCTGTTTTATAGAAATTTTTTTTTAATAACCAGGGATATGCAAAAATACAAGTATATAAACTTGAAAAAAGTATCATGAATATAAAAAAATATGAATATTTATCAATTTTAATTAATTCAGAAATATATTCTTTAATAAATATTCTTGAATACAAGACAGTTAACATACTAAACAAAATACTGATTATAGAAATCATAAATCCCAAATATATATTCTTTCTGTAAAAAGAAATACAAAATACTCCTATTATAGAAAAAATTAATAATAAAATTGGTATTATTGGAATAATGGTATCAAATAATCTAATCATAATTTTATTACCTAATTATTAATATTGTATATATTTTTAAAATAAACTATGCTATGAAATAGCATATACAGATTTTAAAAAAAGTGTAGGAAACAATCCTAAAAAAATTACCAAAAATGTATAAAAAATTAGTATGATAAAATCAAAAATATTTAATTCATTTGATACTAAAAAAAACTTTTTAGAACCATAACATACATGCAGTATCATTCTTAATAAATAAATAGATGAAAAAAACAAACCAAAACTAAACAAACAACCTAAAACAGGATCAAATGTAAAAATACTAAATAACATCAAAAATTCTCCGCTAAAATTTCCTGTTAAAGGAATATTCAACACTGAAAAAGAAAAAAACAAAAAAAAAGCAGGTATAATACTCATATACGACCATATTCCTCGCATATTTAAAATATTTTGAGTCTTAATATGAGTAAATATTTTTCCAATAATAATTAATAATGCAGCCATTGAAATAATATAAGAAAATAAATATAAAATAACACCGTTCTGTAAAAAAACAGCTTTGCTATTTAACGCTGCAAAAATGACTCCCATACTGGAAATAGAAGAATACGCCATTAATCGTTTTATATTCGTTTGAGAAAAAGCCATAACAGAACCATAAAACATGGAAAATAATCCTATTACTACACAACAAAAAGAAAAACTACGAGATGTATGTGAAAAAAAAACTAAATAGAATCGTAATAACCCATATATAGCTGGTTTCAATAAAATTCCAACTAAATCTACAGATCCTGAAGTAGAAATGAATTCCTGAGTATCAGGTAACCAGTTATGAAAAGGAAACAGTGGTATTTTTATTATCAAAGATAACAACAAACTATATATTAAAAAAAATTGAGTATAAACAGATATATGCAATTTTTTTAACATAAAATAATTAAACGTCCAAACACCATAATGACTGTAATACATGCAAACTATATTTATAACAAACCATAATAAACATATACCTGATATCTGTGAATATATAAAAAATTTGCGCGCGGCATAAACAATACTACCGTGTTTAATCACAACACCGTTTTTAAAAACAATAAGAAAATACATTGGAATTAATATGATTTCCCAAAATATAAAAAATAAAAGCATGTCTAGGGATAAAAAAATACCGAACATACCTAATATAATTAATAGTAAACAAAAATAAAATACTCCTATTTTACTTTCACAAGTATTCCATTCGCAATATATAGAGCATACACCCATTAAAGAAGTTAAAAAAACCATCAATAATGATAATTTATCTAAACCTAGATAAATAGAAATTCCGTATTGTGGAAACCAAGATTTATAAAATAATACCATAAATGTATCTACCGAAGTATTTCCTGAAAATACATTATAGTTATAATAACAAAACAATGATGTTAATAAACAAGTTATCATTGAAAAAATAGCTATATAACGAGGAATTCGATTATCTAGAAAACCCGTTACTAGCGCAAGTATTGCCCCTAAAAGCGGCACTAATAAAAAAATCAAAAGTATCATAAAATGATGTTACCCTTACTATATATTTATGTAATAAATACACAAAAAATATTTAAATTATATGTAATTATTATTAATTATAAAAATTGTGAATAGAACTACAGTCAAACAAAAAACATACCATCTAATGTGGTAAACAATATTTACTGAAGGAATGTTAAATATTCTTTTTTTTATTAAAAAAATCTGATTTAAAAATAAATTTTCTATATATAAGGAATTTATTCTATTTAAATAATTTGAAAGATTACAATACGATTGTATAAATACATAAAAATAAAAAACATCAAAAAACCAATAATTTATAATTAAAGTGTAAAACAGATGAAATATATTACGTAAATAATAATTCGTAAAATAAAAATTTTTTCGTATACAAAACATATACGATACGAAAACACCCAATCCAGATATAACAATAGATATACATTCTATGTAAAAAATATTTAAACCTTCTGTATATGAGACCTGATATATTTTATTTAAAATACATGAAATTATGTACCACGTTAAAGGAGTACAACCTACACTTAATATTAGCAGTGATGTATTACACAAAAAATTTTTTTTTAAATATACAAATTTAGATTTTTCAACACCATGAAAAATCAAAAATACCATTCTAAATGAATAAACAGCGGTTAAAAATACTCCTGTTAGCGCACATAAAAATAAAAAATAGTTTTTACAAACCATCAAATGTAATAAAATACTATTTTTACTATAAGAACTAGAAGTAATAAAAGGTAACGATATTAATGATGAAGTTCCTATCAAAAAAGTCGCATATATTAACGGTATTTTTCTATATAAACCACCCATTTTAATAATATTTTGCTCACCATTAACACATTTAATAATAAAACCAGAAGACAAAAATAATAAAGATTTAAAAAATGCATGACAAATCAAATGAATAAAAGCACCATATGCATTGTTAGATCCTAAAGCTATAAACATATATCCGATTTGACTCATAGTAGAATATGCTAAGATACGTTTAACGTTATTTTCAAAAACAGCAGAAATACCAGATATTATAATAGTTAAGCAACCAATTAAAGATAAGAAAAATAGTATATAGAAGTTGTTTGTAAATAAAACATACACACGCAAAATCAAATAAACGCCCATAATAATCATAGTAGCTGCATGAATTAAAGCAGAGGCTGGAGTGGGACCAACCATAGCCCCTATTAACCATGTATGTAATGGTACTTGAGCAGATTTTCCTATTGCTGCAATAGTTAAAAAAAATGTTATTAAAAACAAATAATTCGTATGATTATTTAAAAAAATAATTTCATGAATATAATATTTTAATACTATAAAATCTAATGTCTTAAATTTTAAAAAAACAAAAAAAATAGCAATCAAAAAAAATACATCACTTAAACGAGTCATTAAAAAAGATTTAATAGCAGAATATCTATTTTCCTTATGATGAGAATAAAAACCAATTAATAAATACGAACAAATTCCAACTAATTCCCAAGCACAAAACATAGTTATTAAATTATCCGTTACAGAAAACATCAACATAAATAAAATAAATAAATTTATATATATAAAATATTTTATATACATAGAAGAATTCTGCATATACCAACAAGAAAATAAATATACACATAAACCAATAATTAATACAATTGCTAGCATGGATAAAGATAATACATCTATTAAAATATTTAAATTAATATTATATTTATTTATTGTCATCCATTGTACTAGAGGAATTAAAAAAATTCTTGAACGACCAAATAAATTACAATAACTATATACTATATACAAAAAAACCAACAAAGATGTAAAAATTGAAACCAAACTAATCACCGAAACATAATTTTTTAAACAAAATTTTTGTAAAAATATCAAAAAAAAACAACTAATTAAAGGTACTAAGAATACGTAATAAATTAAATTCATTTATTCATCTCACTTAACTTAAATATATCTAATGTATTGTATTTTTTATATATTTTTAAAAAAAACGCTAATATGATACTTACTTCAGCAGCTGCAGCAGTAATAATAAATATATACATAATTTGACCGTCTATTTGATTCCAGTAATGTCCTACTAATATTATTGCTAAAGACGTAGAATTAGTAAGCAATTCCAAACCAATTAACATAAATATTAAATTCTTATGTTTTAATAAAGATATAATTCCTAGCATAAAAATTGACACAGATAAAATTATTCCATGATGTAATAAAAACATAATTTTATATATTTCCTTTTCAATAAAAATATTAAAATCTCATTTTTTTAAAAAAAAAACAAACTATAAGTAGCGATGCTAATAAAAACAAAGATACAAATTCTACTAAACAAAAATATTTATTAAACAAACAAATACCAATATTTTTCATACACACTATATTAAAAAATAAAATTTTATTTTTTTCATTAATAATTTGAATCCATAAAATAAAAAAGATTATTACAGTACATAAAAAAACTAAAATTTCATAAAAATGCATTGATTGATTTAATTTTATATACATTTTTTGTATATTATTGTTAATCATCATGATTACAAAAATAAATAGAACCATTATAGCTCCAGCATATATTATTACTGATAACGCTCCTACAAAAATAGCCCCTAGAGCAAAAAAAATACTTGAAATAGAGCATATTAAAAGAATTAAATATAATAAAGAATACACTGGATGAATACTAATCATTGTTAAGAAAGCAAAAAAAAAAGATAAAAAACTTAGAAAATAAAATACTACAGACATAAAAATTCCTATGGTAATAAAGAGGTTATATCCACACAATTTGATATTTTTTTTGAAACAAAATCATGTGATTTTTTGTTATTTGTAACACCTGAAACAGAATAAAAGTTATATTTAGAAAATTTTCCAGTACCTGAAATTAATAAATCTTTTTTTTCATAAACCAAGTTTTTTCGTTTAAAATCACTTAACTCTATATCAGGAATCAATTGAATAGCTGCAGTTGGGCATGCTTCTTCACATAATCCACAAAAAATACAACGCGATAAATTAATTCGAAAAAATTTAGAATACCATCGACCCTCTATATCTTCTGATTTTTGCAGAGAAATACAATTAACCGGACAAACCGAAGAACATAAATTACATGCAACACATCGTTCCGAACCATCCGGATTACGCGTTAAAACAATGCGACCGCGATATCGTAAAGATAAATTTAACGGTTGTTCTGGATACAATCGTGTTTCACGTAATGAAAAAATATTTGTAAAAACTAAAAACATACTACGTATGTGGCTAAAAAAACTAAAAAAAATATTTTTTACATTCATAAATATGATAACCTCATATTTTTAATAAAATTTTAAAAGATGTATATATTAAATTTAATAACGAAAGAGGAAAACAGAATTTCCATGCAAATATCATAACATGATCATATCGTGGTCTTGGTAAAGATGCTCTTAATAAAATAAATAAAAAAACAAACAATAAAAATTTTAATAAAAACCAAATTATCGGAGAAAAAAATGGTCCTAGCCAACCACCAAAAAATAAACACACTAATAAAGCAGATGCAGTCATTATAGAAATATACTCACCAACAAAAAACATACCAAATTTCATTCCTGAATATTCAATATGATATCCGTCAGCTAACTCTTGTTCAGATTCTGGTTGATCAAAAGGGTGTCGATGGCAGACAGCAACGCAAGCTATAAAAAACATAACAAAACCAAAGAATTGAGGAACGACATTCCATATTCTTGTTTGTGAATGTACAATATCGACTAAATTAAAAGAACCACATTGAATAACTGTTCCTAAGGAAGAGATACCTAAAAATATTTCATAACTTAACATCTGTGCTACAGATCTAATAGCACCTAATAAAGCGTATTTATTATTACTAGACCATCCAGCTAATAAAACACCATATACTGATAATGATGACATCATAAAAAAAAACAACAATCCAATATTTAAATTAATAATCATATAATCCAAAGTAATAGGAATACTGGATAAAACACACAAAAAAGACATGAAAGAAATCACAGGAGCAATAACAAACAGTGTTTTGTCACAAAAAGGAGGAATCCAGTCTTCTTTAAACAAAAGTTTAATACCATCAGCACATATTTGCATACACCCCCACCAGCCAACTCGATTAGGACCATATCGATTTTGTAATAAACCTAATATTTTTCTTTCAATTAGACTTAAAAAACTAGCTCCGAAAATGCTAAAAAAAAGAAAACTAATAACAAAAAAAATTTTATTTTTCATAATATCCAATCCAATTTAAAAAAATATTTTATTGGTTATATTTTATTAAATTTATAGCAAATTTTTTAAAAAAAATAGTTGGTAATTTTTTATATCCTAATGGTAAACCTATATGAAACATACTAATATTTTCAGATAATTGTACTGGAAATCTAAAAACAAGATCGTTTATCTGAAATTGTAATATATCACCATTATTAATTTTTAATCTATTAGCGTCTTCTTTACAAAGAAGCGCATAAGCAAAATTTATTTTCATTATTTTCAAAAAATAATTATGACTCATTTCTTCGCTACCTAATAATTTATAAAACGGAATTATTTTAAAACACAACGAATTCACTTTTTCTATTTTAAAATGTTTTTTAATAAAAAAATTTAAAAAAAATTTTTTTTTGTATCTTTTAAATAACAACACACCGTTATACAAACAATTAAATTGATTATTTAATACTGTAGGGGATTTATACAACGATTGATTAGAATTCCAATTCGGAGACCATGAAAAAGGAATATGAGAAAAATCATTTTCTGTTTTTTGAGCTCCTTCCATAGAAAAAGAAAACATACTGTCTACATCTAGTGGAGATTTTGGTTCATGTACAGTCTTATCAGCTGAGATAGAAGAACGACCGCTAAAACGTATAGACGATCTAGCAATTTTTTGACCGTGTACTCTAAATGAAGAAGGCAAAGAAGAATTTGATATTCTCTTAAAAAAAGAATTCCATGTAGAACATAATTGCATCATTTTATCAATTGTAAATAACTTAATAGAAGAAAATGAACAGACGTTATTTTGAATAGCATATATCCATCTCCAACTATCTAGCTTATATATTGTATTGTTATAAAAATTAGGATCATGTGTACGAAAAAATCGTTGTACACGAGCTTCGTAATTAACAATATTTCCTGAACTTTCAAAAAAATTAGTGCATGGAAGAAAAATACTAGATTTTTTTACCATCCTAGTGCGCTGATGATCTATAACAATAATTGTATTAATTTTTTTTAAAATATTATTAACATATTTTGATTCATATAATCGATATAAATCATTTTCTAAAATAATCAAAGCATCAATTTTTTCCATGTAAACTTGATTTAATATTTTTTGCAAAGAAATACTTGGAATTAAAGATACCCCGATACTATTAGCCGATGGAGGAAATAAAGCTAAACCAACCGGTAAATTCTTTTTTTGTAATGCTTGAGCAATGTTAAATGATACTTTAATAACATCAATATTATTGTATGAAGTACCCGAAATAATCAATGGTTTTTTTGAATTACATAATGCTGTCGCAATTAAATTAGCTTGTATATTAATTTTTTTATCATTATTATTAATAGAATCTATATTAGTATTAATATGATCTAATATCAATGTACTAAATTTTAACTGTTCTTTTATAGAACCGTAATAACAAATTTCACTAATATCGTCTAGTTTAGTTTCACTTCCATTAATAATAAACAATGAATTCTTCTGAAGTTGAGCAATATTTTTTATAGCATTAACATGCCAAATTGGAATTTTATGATTTTCTGCAATAGTAGAATATACACCTTGAATTGCTTGTCTTACTGATAAAGCTGCCAAAGCTGCAGTTTGTGTAATATCTTCACTAATAATCAAAACAGAATCGTACGTTTCAATTTCTGCAATAGAAGGAATATGTATACTACCTCGTTTAATAATATCTGTAATTAGACTAACACATTTATCCAATTCAGGTAACATTCCATTAGAAAAATTTTCACATCCAACTAAATTAGATAAAGCCATATTACTTTCAATACTAGCTCTCGCAGAACCAATTCCTAGAATTCTATTAGATTTTTTTTTAAAAATATTATTAATCAACTTAATTGCAGAAGAATAATTCAAAAACTTAATACTATTATTTTTAATTCTATAAGGTTTTGTAATATCATTAAAATTTACATAATTACAACCAAATCTACCTAAATCGCATAAAAAATATTTATTAATATGTATATTCTGTCGATTATCAACACGACATAATTTACCTAAACGTTCTCCTAAACTAATATTACATCCAATACTACAGTTATGACATACACTAGGAGTATATTGTAAATCCCACTTACGATAAAAGTAATGAATATTACTTTTATCTGTAAAAACGCCTGTTGGACATACATCAACTAAATTTCCGGAATATTCGCTTTCCAAAATACCTTCTGTAAAACGACCAAAGTAAATTTTATTATTTGAACCATACACTCCAAAATCCTTACCCCCAGAATAATTTTTATAATAACGAACACACCGATAACATGTAATACATCTGTTCATTGCATGAGAAATAAAAGGTCCTAGATATTGATTTTTAAAAATACGTTTTTTAAATTTATAGCGTCGAATATAATGCTGATTTAATACCGTCATATCCTGTAAATGACAGTTACCACCTTCTGCACAAACTGGACAGTCATGAGGATGATTCAACATCATGAATTCAGTAATACTTTTTTGAAATTTTTTTACATCAGGGTGTATAACTGATATTCTCATACCATTTTTGACTTCCAGCATACATGCCATAACGATAGATCCGATTTGATCGTCATCATTATTATAGACTTTAATAGCGCATTGCCGGCAAGAACCAATACTGCCTAAAGCAGGATGCCAACAAAAAAAAGGAAGGCTGATGCCTACTGACAAACACGCTTGTAGCACGTTTTCTGATGGTTTAACAAAAAAAACTTTTTTATCAATATAAATTTTAACCATTATGAATACTCACTTTAAAATATTATCTTTAATACTATACACAACAATTTAATCTTAAAAACAATTAAAATAACACTACGTATACAACAGTATATTGTTAACTCTTATATTTTATTAATTTAACGATATAATATTTATATTTTTATTTTTTGTAGTATTTTTGGTTTTTTTAATACCTTGTTCAAATTCATTACGAAATAAATTTATTGCACTTTTAAGTGGTGAAATCGCTCCTGGAGCATGAGCGCAAAAAGTTTTTCCGGGCTCTAAATACTCACATAATTCCTCTAAAAGAGAAATATCTCCCTTATGTCCTTTTTTTTGATCCAAGCTATGTAGTATCTTAACTATCCAAGGCAAACCTTCCCTGCATGGTGTGCAAAAACCACATGACTCTCTAGAAAAAAAAGTTTCGATATTCTTTAATAAAGATACAACATTTATTTCATTATCTATAGCCATAGAAATGCCTGTACCCAACCGACTACCGATTTTTTGCAAACTAGTAAAGTCCATATTGATATCAATATCTCGAGAAGATAATAAGTTAGTTCCTGCTCCACCCGGTTGCCATGCTTTTAATGTTAAATTTTTTTGCATACCTCCTGCATATTCTTCCAAAATTTCTCTGGCTGTAGTACCCAGAGGTAGTTCCCACAAACCAGGTTTTTTTACTCTTCCTGAAAAACCAAGCATTTTAGTGCCGGGATCTTTACCTAGGGATAAATTTAAATACCAGTCTGATCCATACAAAATAATTGCAGGAATATTAGATAATGTTTCAACATTATTTATACACGTAGGTTTACCCCAAAGACCGTAGACAGACGGAAAAGGCGGTTTATATCTAGGATTAGCTCTTTTACCTTCTAATGAATTGATCAAAGCTGTCTCTTCTCCGCAAATATAACGTCCAGCTCCTGTATGCAAAAACAAATCAAATGTAAAATCACTACTTAAAATATTTTTCCCTAAAAATCCCATTTTATATGCTTCTAAAATTGATTTATTTAAAATCTTCTCTGACAAATAATAATCACCCCGTAAAAAAATATATCCACAAGTAGCCTGTAAAGCAAAAGCGCTTATAATAATCCCTTCTATTAATTGATGTGGACAATATTCTATTAAAAATCTATCCTTATAAGTTCCAGGTTCCATTTCATCAGCGTTACAAATTAAATATCTATTTTCTAAAATTAAACTTTTTGGCATCAAACTCCATTTGCTGCCAGTAGAAAAACCAGCACCTCCTCTTCCTTGTAATCCGGATTTTTTAACTAGAGTAATTATTTGTTCAGAACTAAAATTTTTTAAAGATTTTTTTAAAGATTCGTATCCTCCGGTATTACAGTATTCAATCATATTGATAGTTTTAAATGGTTTTTTTAAACGCCATGTTAAAGGATGAGTTTCAGGTGTTTTTAATATATGTTTCATTTATATTTATCCAATAAATCCAACACTATTTTAGAAGTAAGATTAGTATATAAATTTTCATTTATCAGCATAACAGGGCCTTTATCACACGCTCCTAAACAACAAGTAGGTAATAAAGTAAATTGACAATCACTAGTAGTTTCTCCTGATTTAATACCTAAACTACGCATTAATTGATTTTTAATATTATGATAACCATTAATAAAACATACTACACTATCACAATATCTAATTATATTGCGACCTACTGGTTTTCTAAAAATATGACAATAAAAAGTTGCCACACCTTCTACATCACATACTGGAATAGATAAAAGTTTAGCAATTTCTATAATTGCATCTGCACATATCCATTGTCTATGTTTTTGAACAATCTTTAAAGCTTCAATACATACTGATTGTGAGTCTACATAACATTTTTTCTTTAATAAAATCTCAGAAATTTCAATTTTACTTAAATAAAACACGTATTTTTCCTGTTTTTTGTATGTTAAATATATTTTAACGATCTACGTCAGACATGACAAAATCAATACTACCAAGATAAACAATTAAATCGGATATTAAGTGCCCGCATATAACCGATGGAATTTGTTGTAAATGAGCAAAACTAGGAGTACGAATACGAGTTCGATAACTAGTCGAACTGCCATCACTAATTATATAATAACTATTAATTCCTTTAGTTGCTTCAATCATTTGAAAACTTTCATTAACAGGTAATACAGGTCCCCATGACATTTGCAAAAAATGTGTAATCATACTTTCAATATGAAATAAAGATTTATTTTTAATAGGTGGGGTAGTAAGAGGATGTTCCGATTTATAAGAACCACTCGGCATGTTAGATAGACACTGGTGTAGAATTTTCAAACTTTGTCTAATTTCTTCTACTTTAAGTAATACTCGTGTATAAGCATCGCTGATCTTATTACCTATAGGAACCTCGAAATCAAAATTTTGATAACCCGAATAAGGTCTTTTTTTTCTAATATCAAAATCAACTCCGGTAGCCCTCAAACCAGAACCTGTCACTCCCCATGATAAAGCTTCTTTTTTTTCATATGATGCAACACCACTAGATCGAGAAATTAAAATGCTATTTTTTAAAGCTACTTTGGTATAAAAACTTAATCTTTTGGGCATCCATGTTAAAAATTCTTTTAATAAATGATGCCAATTAGCTGGTAAATCTTTAGCTACTCCTCCAATACGAAACCAGGCAGGGTGCATTCTAGCACCTGTAATAGATTCAATTATATCATAAATTTTTTGACGATCAGTAAACGCTAAAAAAACAGCACTCATACTGCCTACATCTTGAATAAATGTAGAAATAAATAACAAATGACTATTAATTCTAAATAATTCAGATAATAAAATTCTAATTACCTGAACACGATCCGATACCTCAATACCTGCCAATTTTTCTACAGCTAAAATATATGGCATTTCGTTAACACATCCACCTAAGTATTCTATTCGATCAGTATACGGAATATAATTATGCCAAGATTGTCTTTCAGCAATTTTTTCAGCTCCACGATGATGATAACCAATATCTGGAACACAATTTACTATTACTTCTCCACTTAATTGAAGTATAATACGAAAAGCACCATGTGATGAAGGGTGATTAGGCCCAAAATTTAAAAACATATATTCCGAACCATCTGGTTCATTAGGTTGTAAACCCCATAATTCAGGACGAAAAAGTAAAGCATCCATTGCAGCATCTTCTTTTTGTTTTGTAAAAAAAAATTCATCTAATTCTGTTGCATGTGATGGATAATCTTTTCGTAATGGATGTCCCACCCAGTTCTGCGGCATCAAAATACGAGTCAGAAAAGGATGTCCGGAAAATTCTATACCAAACATTTCCCAGGTTTCACGTTCATACCAATTTGCATTTAAAAAAATGGAAGTAATAGAAGGTAGTCGCATTTTTTTTTTCAATACAGCTATTTTTAAAACAATATCACAATTGTCATCAATTGATAAAAAATGATAAAAAACTGTGAAATCAGAGTTAGGTATATCGTCAATATTTCTTCTTAAACGTTCATCGATACCATGTAAATCAAATAGCATGTTATATGAACAAATACTGTTTTTTTTTAAAAAATCAATTACTGATATTAAAATCGAACTATTCACCCATACAACAGGACACGAAAAACATGTGTGTTGTATATAAAAATTTGTTTCTCCAAACATATTAATTAACGAAAAAAGAATAGGGTTTACGTCACAAACCTGTTTATTTTTAACATTCAAAAAAAAAATTTTTTTGAAAATAGACATCAGACATAATTTAATCTCTATAAAAATATTAACTTTTGTATAATATGTGTATAAAACCACATACATATGTATATACTTAATCCATAAATAATTAATAATGCAGATAATATTTACGATCTACTATACAGCATCTTCGCATTTAATATTAATAACTGCAATTCTATTTTTATTTTTTTTTTCTTTTTCAGATGTCATTTTAGGTTTATAAATACCTTGATCACCAATCATCCAAGATAAAGGACGGCGTTCCTTAGAAATAGATTTTTGTAATAAAGTTAATGCATGTATATATGCTTCTGGTCTAGGAGGACATCCTGGTATATAAATGTCTACTGGAAGAAATTTATCAACACCTTGTACTACAGAATATATATCATACATACCTCCAGAATTTGCACACGATCCCATAGAAATTACCCACTTAGGTTCTAACATTTGATCATACAACCGTTGTATTACAGGAGCCATTTTTATAAAAGGTGTTCCTGCAATTACCATAAAATCAGCCTGTCGAGGTGATGTGCGTAACACTTCTGATCCAAAACGAGAAACATCATGAACAGAAGTAAAGGAAGTTACCATTTCTACATAACAACACGATAAACCAAAATTATATGGCCATAAAGAATTTTTTCGACCCCAATTTACAATATTATGAAAAAAATTAGAAATTTTTCCAAAAAAAACATTATTTTTTATCTGTTGTATCATTGGATCAAATACAGTTTTTACTGTATTTAATGGATATTTTTTAGATACATCTTTATTCGTATTAACACGTGTTAAAGTATACTTCATATTTCAGAATCCTTTATAACTATGATATGTATTATATTTTATTAAATGTGTTTATTTTGAAAACTGCTAATACTTACATAATACATTATTTTTATAATTTCAGCTTTATCTGTAAATAAATATATTTATTCTGAAACTATCCATTCAAATATATTATTTTTTATCAAATAAAACAAAGCCATTAATACAGTATTAATAAAAAAACAAATTTTTAATAAACCAATCCAACCTAACTCCCGCACACAAATTGACCAAATATATAAATAGAATATTTCTATGTCGAATAAAACAAATAGAATAGCGAGCAAAGAAAATTTAATAGGTACTCTCGATCGAGCGCTACCAACTGAAATAATACCTGATTCAAAAGGATGCGGAGTTTTATAGAAATACGATTTACCTCCTAATACATGTCCTAATAATAACATTGACATACAAATTAAAAAACTAAACACTACGAAATATATAAAACTTATATTTTGATCATTAATATTCATAAACATTTATAAACTCAAAAATTTTAATTAATAATAATTACCTATTATAATATAGAAAAAATACGTTATTTTATATTCTACATTCAATATATAGGAGTTAATAAAATAATTGTATCACTTTATAAATAAAAAAAGTTATAATTTTATTATATTAAATTTAATTAAAAAATATTTAATTGGATAATAATAACAATTATTTATACTTTTATTATTATAAATATAATTATATTTTTTGTTTACCCTTGATGCAGAATAAACTGACCCCATTTAATTAATATTATCTATTTTATAAAATTTTAGTAATTATAAAAAATTTATTAATTTATGACTAAAAAAATTATATTTAAAAATATAAAAAACTTACATTAAAGGATCATTATAATGGGACATATTATCGGAATAGATTTAGGTACTACTAATTCTTGCGTGGCTATTATGGATAATAATAAAGCAAAAGTATTAGAAAATGCTGAAGGAGAACGTACCACTCCATCTGTAATTGCATATACCAAAGAAAAAGAAATTTTAGTTGGTCAACCAGCAAAAAGACAATCGATTACTAATCCTAGAAATACACTATTTGCAATAAAAAGATTAATGGGAAGAAAATTTAAGGATGAAGAAGTACAACGTGATATTAAAATTATGCCATATAATATCATTGAATCAAAAAATGGTGATGCATGGCTAAAAATACAGGAAGAAAATATAGCTCCTCCTCAAATTTCTGCTGAAATTTTAAAAAAAATGAAAAAAACTGCTGAAGATTACTTAGGAGCGCCAGTTACTGAAGCTGTTATCACTGTACCAGCATATTTTAATGATGCTCAAAGACAAGCAACTAAAGATGCTGGAAAAATAGCGGGATTAGAAGTAAGAAGAATAATAAATGAACCTACAGCAGCTGCTTTGGCATATGGTTTAGATAAAAACAAAGGAAACAAAACAATTGCAGTTTATGATTTAGGTGGAGGAACTTTCGACATTTCAATTATTGAAATTGATGAGGTTGATAAAGAAAAAACATTTGAAGTATTATCGACTAATGGAGATACACATCTAGGCGGAGAAGATTTTGATAATCGGTTAATCCATTTTTTAGTATCAGAATTCCAAAAAAATAATGGAATGGATTTAAGTAACGATCCTTTAGCTATGCAACGATTAAAAGAGTCAGCTGAAAAAGCAAAAATAGAGTTATCTTCTACTAAACAAACAGATGTAAATTTACCTTATATTACGGCAGATTCTACTGGACCTAAACACTTAAATATCACAGTTACTAGAGCAAAATTAGAATCATTAGTAGAAGACTTAATTGTTAGATCTATAAAACCATTAGAAGTGGCATTAAAAGACGCTAAATTAAAAATATCAGATATTCATGATATTATTTTAGTTGGCGGTCAAACTCGTATGCCTTTAGTACAACAAAAAGTAGCAGAATTTTTTGGAAAAAAACCAAGAAAAGATGTAAATCCAGATGAAGCTGTGGCTATAGGTGCTGCTGTTCAGGGCGGAGTGTTATCCGGTGCAGTCAAAGATGTGTTATTACTTGATGTAACTCCATTGTCATTAGGAATCGAAACAATGGGTGGTATTATGACTCCTTTAATTAACAAAAATACAACAATACCAACTAAACACAGTCAAACTTTTTCAACAGCTGAAGATAATCAATCTGCAGTAACTATACACATCTTGCAAGGTGAAAGAAAACGCGCTTTAGACAATAAATCTCTCGGACAATTTAACTTAGATGGCATTCAAGCGGCTCCGAGAGGAATCCCTCAAATCGAAGTAACTTTTGATATTGATGCAGATGGTATTTTACATGTATCTGCAAAAGATAAAAAAACAGGGAAAGAGCAGAAAATAACTATACAATCTTCATCTGGATTAAATCAAGATGAAATACAAAAAATGATTAATGATGCACAAGAAAATTCTGAAAAAGATTTACAGTTCGAAGAACTAATCAAAGTTAGAAATCAAGGTGATCAAATTTCTCATAGTACAAAAAAACAACTATCTGAATGTCAAGACAAAATTGATCCCGAAACAAAATCAAACATTGAAAAATCGTTACAAGAATTAGAGTTATCTTTAAGAGGAGAAAATAAAGAAGAAATTAATAAACATATACAGACAGTACTGCAGTTAAGTCTGAAATTAACAGAATTATTAAAAAAAGAATCAACACCAAACAATCCTCCCAAACAAGACGAAAAAAATCAAAAAAATGAAAATGTAGTTGATGCTGAATTCGAAGAAATAAAAGAAAAAGAAAAAAAATAAAATATTTTTATTAAAAAAATTTAATTACATATATATTAGATATACTAAAATACATCTAATTTTATATTACTGGGTGTAGAAAATCTTCTCTGCACCCACATTATATACATCTTATTAGGAATCATAATAAATCATGACACAACAAGATTACTATACAATTTTAAAGGTTTCTAATACTGCTAGTGAACGCGAAATAAAACAAGCTTATAAGAGACTAGCGATGAGGTATCATCCGGATCGTAATCAAGGAAACAAAAAAGCTGAAGAACAGTTTAAAAAAATAAAACAAGCATATGAAGTATTGAGCGATGAAAAAAAAAGAACTGCTTATGATCAATATGGACATGCAGCATTTGAACAAAACGGAAATAATGGTGATTTTCACAGTAGTTTTACTACTTCAACATCTGATTTAAACGATATATTTGGTGATGTTTTTGGCGATATATTTGGGAATAACAGAAAAAAAAATACAGAAAAAGGATCAGATTTACAATATAATATCAACCTTACATTAGAAGAAGCTGTTCAAGGAACTACAAAAGAAATAAAAATTCCTACATTAAGTACGTGTCATTCATGTTCCGGAAAAGGAACAGCGCATGGAAAAACCTCTAATACATGCACATATTGTCACGGAAACGGACAAATACATATGAGAAAAGGATTTTTTAGTGTTCAACAAACTTGCCCGACCTGCCACGGTACAGGAACGGTCATAAAAAATCCATGTAAAATATGCTATGGACAAGGTCGAATCAAAACATCTAAAAAATTATCCATCAAAATTCCTTCTGGAGTAGATACTAATGATCGTATTCGGTTAAACAATGAAGGAGAATCTGGTCGGTATGGAGCTCAATCAGGAGATTTATACATACAAATAAATGTAAAAAAACACCCAATATTTTCACGAGAAGATAATCACTTACATTGTGAAGTACCTATTAATTTTGTTACTGCTGCTTTAGGTGGAGAAATAGAAGTACCTACTTTGCAAGGTAGATTAAAACTTAAAATACCTTCCGAAACACAATCTGGAAAATTACTTAGAATACGAGGAAAAGGAGTAAAATCAGTAAGAAAAAGATATCCTGGAGATTTATTATGTAAAATAATAGTAGAAACACCGGTAAATCTAAATCAATCTCAAAAAAATCTGTTACACCAATTAGGAAAAAGTTTTGGTGATTTCAGAGGAAAAAATAATAGTCCGAAATCTAAAAGATTCTTTGATAGCGTAAAAAGATTTTTTGAGAATCTTACTAAATAAAAAAAAAGAAGGTATTGCTATCTATGCGGCGATATAATAGATGCAATACTTGTGTTATAAAAATAAATGATTTAATATACAATATATTAAATTTTTTTAATATTTTTGATTAATATAGATTTATATCTAGCAGCTTTATTTACGTGTATAATTCCTTTCATGGCATATTTATCAATAATAGATTGAAATATACAAAATTCTTTATAAGCTTTTTTTTTTTCTTTTTCTTGAATAAAAACGTATACTTTTTTCATAAACGTTTTAATAATAGATCGTTTACTCGCGTTACATTTTCTACGTTTTTCTGAAAAAACAGCATGTTTTTTAGATGATTTTATATTTGCCAAAATAATTATAACTCCTATAATAAAAATATTAAAAATAAGTAGTGTGCTATTGCTAACTTAATAAGTTAAAATAAACCATGTTAATATTACGTAATAAATACACATTATTTGCATCTTATATATTATATATTTATATATAACAACTATTATATATAATAAATTAAATTATTCATGTTAATATAATATCACTATATATTTTACAATCAATAATATTAACTAAGAAGTATCAAATATACTTTTGTATATATCAATTTAATATATAAAAACATAAAAAATTTTATTTATTATATGAAAAAACGTCAATTCTATATGCTATATATATAATATTAACGATTATTCTATATAGTATTATCTATTAATATACTTCATTTATATCGTCAATAAAAATTAATTTTTATAAAATATTTATTGTCAAAAAAACTATCCAAAAAACACATATAAATAATGTTATTGTATTTATAATATGTATGTACAAATACAAATTAATAATTAACTAGAAGTTACATATGAAAAAAATAAAAAAATCTTTAAACTTACCTCAAACAAAATTTTCTATGAAAGCAAACTTATCCATAAAAGAAATAGAAATTCTTCAAAAATGGAAAAAAAACAAATTATATGATTATATAAACTCAAAAAACAAAAAAAATAAATGTTTTTTTTTATATGATGGTCCACCATATGCCAATGGCGATATCCATATTGGCCATACAGTTAATAAAATATTAAAAGATATCATTTTAAAAGCTAAACGTATGTCAGGATTTTTTGCTCCTTATGTTCCTTGCTGGGATTGTCACGGATTACCTATTGAACAAAAAGTTGAAAAAATATTTAAAAATAAAATAGTCAAAGAAAACAAACAAAGTTTTCGTATCAAATGTCATCAGTATGTATTAAAACAAGTTGATAAACAAAAAAAAGATTTTATGAGACTAGGAGTTTTGGCTGATTGGAATAATATAAACTTAACTATGGACTATAGTAATCAAGCAAATACAATAAAGGTTCTATCTCATATTATTGAAAAAGGATATGTATACCGAGATCTAAAACCTATTTATTGGTGTTTTCAATGTCAATCTTCCCTAGCTGAAGCCGAGATAGAGTATCAAAAAAAAAATTCATGCTCTATTTATGTTTTATTTAAAATAAAAAAAAACACTGTTTTAAAAAACAAATTCTTTAAAGAAAAAAACAAACAAAAAAACTCATGTGCTAATATTTCAATAATTATTTTCACTACTACACCGTGGACACTTCCAACATGTCAAGCTATTGCTATTAATCCAAAGTTATACTATCAGTTAATACAAGTAAAAAAAAAATATTATATTTGTGAAAAAAAATTAGCAATAAACTTATTTAAAAAAACTAATATACAAAAATGGAAAATTAGAGGTTGTATAAAAGGAAAAAAATTGGGTGGTTTAAATTGTTTGCACCCCTTTTTAAATACTGTCATTCCTGTAATACTATCCGATCACGTATCTAATGAACTCGGTACCGGAGCCGTACATATGTCTCCGGATCATGGATACGAAGATTTTATTGCATGTAAAAAATACAACATAAAACCTAACCAAACTGTTAGTGCGTACGGATTATACAATATTCCTTTTTTTAAAATATTAAATAATCACCATATCTTTAAAGCAGAAAACATAATTTTTGAGTTATTAGAAAATAAAAAAAAAATATTTTTTTCTAAAATTATTGAACATTCTTATCCACATTGTTGGCGTCATAAAAAACCAGTTATTTATAGAGCTACACCACAATGGTTTATTAGGATATCTGATCTGTTATTAAAAAACAAAATATTAAAAAAAATTGAAAAAGTTAACTGGATTCCAGAATGGGGAAAAGCCAAGATGAAAACAATGTTAAAAAATAGACCAGATTGGTGTATTTCAAGACAAAGAACTTGGGGAATCCCAATTCCGTTATTTATACATAAAAAAACAGGAAAATTACATCCTAATACAATATGTATTATGAAAAAAATAGCACAAAAAATCCAATTACATGGTTATACTGTATGGTGGAAATCCACAAAATATACATGGCTGAAAGAAAATGCTGATATGTATGAAAAAGTCCATGATGTACTTGATGTATGGTTTGAATCCGGATCAAGTCACCAATTAAAAATATATAAGCATGATCCTCATAATACATCTAATCATATAGCTGATCTATATTTAGAAGGATCAGATCAACATCGTGGTTGGTTTATGTCATCTTTAATTACATCAGTAATTGTGCAAAATCATGCTCCATATAAAACAGTTTTAACTCATGGATTTGTTATTAATGAACACGGTCAAAAAATGTCTAAATCTTTAGAAAACAGTCAAAAACCAAAAGATATTATCCGAATATGGGGAGCAGATATTTTAAGATTATGGGTAGCTTGCACAAACTATACCAAAGATATATCTATATCTCATGAAATCTTACAACAAATATCTGAAAATTATAGAAGAATTAGAAATACCATACGATTTTTGTTCTCTAATATTTTTGATTTTAACTCATCCCTCCATATTGTAAGCAATAAACATTTATTATTATTAGATCAATGGATATTAGAACAGACATATAATTACCAAAAAAAAATTATTAAAAATTATTCAAATTATCACTTTCACGAAGTAGTACAAAAAATTATCAATTTTTGTTCCATTAAGTTAGGATCTTGTTATTTAGAATTAATTAAAGATAGATTATACACCGCACATAATAACAGTATAGCGAGAAGAAGCGGGCAAACTACTATATTTTATATCTTACATTATCTTATACGATGGATCGCTCCAATACTATCATTTACCGCAGAAGAAGCATGGAATCATTTTTATGAAAATACAAAAATATCTATATTTACAGAAAAATGGTTTAAAAAAATCAAGCCTCCTTTAAAAACCGTTTATTATAATTCTTCCTTTTGGAAAAAAATATTCACTATAAAAAACGAAGTTAATAGGTTCATAGAAAAAAAAAAAATAACTAAATACATAGGTAATTCCCTTGAAATAATATTAACATTATATGTAAAAAAAAATTTATTTAAAATACTACTATCTTTTAATACCGAATTAAAATTTATATTTTTAGTATCTGAAACTCAATTATGTCGATATTCTCATGCACCTAAAATAGCTTATAAAAGTAAATCTATAAAACATTTAAAATTCACAATAAACAAAAGCAACAAAATAAAATGTCCGAGATGTTGGCACTATTCAAAGAAAAAAAGATTTATCAACAATACTATGAATCTTTGTTATCGATGTCTAGAAAATATTAATAACAAAGAAAAAAAACACATTTTTTTATAAAAAAACAACTAAAAATGAATCTATAAAAAACATATTTTATAAAATATATCTATACAATTTACTTAGTGTAAAATTCTATTTTAAAAATATTCATTTTTATATACTTTTATCACATTTATGAAAATTTATTTATATAAAAAAAACAATGTTATATAATAATGAACTTAGATTTTTTTTTCTGTATGCAAAGCAACCTTGTTTATGATATTAAAAAACAAATTATTTATCATATTCAGTATATTTTCTAAAAAACTATTACACCGTATATTAAAAAAAAGGACACAAAATGAAAAAAATAAAAACTAGTATAGCTATATCTGGAGCATTAGGTAGAATAGGAAAAATGTTAATTAAAGAAATAACAAAACAAAAAAATATCAAATTAGTTTACGCATTAACTAAAGAAGACTATGTATATACACACTCAAATTACCATCAAAAATATTGTATAAATAAAAAAATTCTTTTTACTACTTTAAAAAAATTAAAAAAAAATAAACATACTTTACCATTTGATACATTAATTGATTTTAGTAAACCATATGTAACATTAAAAATGGTAGAATATTGTGTTCAAAACAAAAAAAAAATGATTATCGGTACCACCGGTCTTAATTCTATGCAAATGAACACCATAAAAAAAGCGTCTAAAATAATTCCAATATTATATTCACCTAACTTTAGTATTGGAATTAATATGATGCATACAATAATACAATATATATCTAAAATATTAGGTAATATTTCTGATATAGAAATTATAGAATCTCATCATAGAAACAAAATAGATGCTCCTTCAGGAACTGCATTACAGTTAGGAAAAATCATTTCTGAAGCTATGAATTGGAAATTTTCAGAATCAGCTATATTTTCAAGATACGGAAATATTGGAATAAGAGAAAAAAATAAAATTGGTTTTTCAACTATTAGAGAAGGAAATACTATTGGAAAACATACTGTATTATTTGCAAATAAATATGAAAAAGTTTCTGTTAGTCATACAGCTACTCATCGTTCTGTTTTTGCAAAAGGAGCTATACAAGCAGCTATATGGATATATGATAAAAAGAATGGTTTGTACAATATGAACAGTGTTCTAAGAAATATTGTTATTAAATAACAAGATATTCAATATGAACATAAAAAACATTTACCGGTATACGGATATTTTTTTGTATACCTACACAATGTATACCAAGAGAACCTTATGATAAAATTAGCGCATTTAGTTTTAGAAAACGGAACTGTATTCCAAGGAATTTCTGCGGGCATTGAAGGTGAAACAATTGGAGAAGTGGTCTTTAATACCGCCATGACTGGATATCAAGAAATCATAACAGATCCTTCTTATCATGGTCAAATAATCTCGTTTACCAATCCTCATATTGGTAATGTTGGAACTAATAAACAAGATGAAGAATCTAAAAAAATTTTCGCCAAAGGAATTGTTGCTAAATCAATATCGTCAATAAGTAGTAATTTTCGTAGCACACAAGATTTATTAAAATATATAAAAAAAAAAAAAATTATTGCAATATCCAATATTGATACTAGAAAACTTACTCATATATTAAGAAAATATGGTTCACAATATGGATGTATTCAATCAGAACTATATATGGATAAAAAAAAAGCTATTAAAAAAATCCTGAATTATAAAAATAAAAAAAAAAAGAATATAAATATATCAATCGGAGTAAAAAATATTCAAGAATGGATACCAAAAAATTCAAGACACAATACATATCAAAGAAAAAAATTTCATGTTATTGTATATGATTTTGGAGTTAAAAATAACATATTAAATATTTTACATGAAAAAAACTGCAAAATTACACTAATACCACCAACTATTTCTGTAAACAAAGTAATTTCTTTAAAACCATCAGGAATACTGTTATCTAATGGTCCTGGAGACCCTCGATTGTACATAAAATCCATTAAAGACACAAAAAAATTACTAAATTTATCAATTCCTATTTTTGGAATTTGTTTAGGACATCAGATCTTAGCGTTATCATTAGGCGCAAAAATCATCAAAATGAAATTCGGGCACCACGGATCTAATCATCCAATTCAAAATATACATACTAAAAAAGTATTTATAACCACACAAAATCATAATTTTACTATTGACAAACAATCAATACCAAAAAATATAATTATTACATATACGTCTTTATTTGATAATACTATTCAAGGTATTTCTTTAAAAAATCATCCATCTTTTAGTTTTCAAGGACATCCTGAATCTACTCCAGGTACTCACGATGCTCATACATTATTTGATAAATTTATTAAAAATATGCAAAAACAGGAATTTAAAAATGCCTAAAAGAAATGATATACACTCTATTTTAATTATAGGTTCAGGACCTATTATAATTGGACAAGCATGTGAATTTGATTATTCTGGAGCTCAGGCTTGCACTGCTCTAAAAGAAGAAGGGTATAGAGTTATATTAATAAACTCAAATCCAGCAACAATTATGACTGATCCTAATATGGCTGATAGGACATATATTGAACCTATTGATGTAAAAATTATTACCGAAATTATAAAAAAAGAAAAACCTGATGCTATTTTACCTACTATGGGCGGACAAACGGCTTTAAATTGTGCTCTACAATTACATAGAAAAGGAATATTAAAAAAATATGAAGTAGAATTAATTGGTGTTACCATTAAATCTATTCAAAAAGCAGAAAACAGATCTTCCTTTGAAAAATCTATGCAATCTATTAATTTAAACACAGCAAAATGCGGTATAGCACATGATTTAGAAGAAGCAAAAAAAGTAGTCCAGTCTATAGGTTTTCCTTGTATTATTCGACCTTCATTTACTATGGGAGGTAGCGGGGGTGGTATTGCATATAATTATGAAGAATTTAAAAATATCTGTCTACTTGGTTTAGAAGCATCTCCAATATCTGAATTATTAATCGATGAATCATTAATAGGTTGGAAAGAGTACGAGTTAGAAGTAGTTAGAGATATATCGGGTAATTTTATTGTCATATGTACTATTGAAAATATAGATCCTATGGGTATACATACAGGAGATTCAATGACTGTTGCTCCAGCTCAAACATTGAGTGATAAAGAATATCAAAATATGCGTAACGCTGCAATTATGATATTAAAAGAAATCGGAGTAACTAGCGGGGGATCCAACGTTCAATTTGCAGTAAATCCAAAGAGTGGAAAAATAATAGTTATTGAAATGAATCCTAGAGTATCTCGATCATCAGCTTTAGCTTCTAAAGCCACTGGTTTTCCTATTGCGCGAATTTCTACTAAACTATCCATAGGATATACTTTAGATGAACTAAGAAATAACATTACAGGAAATAACACTCCAGCTGCTTTTGAGCCATCTATTGACTATATAGTAACTAAAATACCAAGATTCGATTTTAAAAAATTCCATGAATGTAATGATAGACTAACAACTCAAATGAAATCTATCGGAGAAGTTATGGCGATTGGTCGAACATTTCAAGAATCATTACAAAAAGCAATTAGAAGCTTAGAAATTGGATCAACAGGATTTGATATTAATATCCAGATAAACAAGATAAACAATTCTACTTTTTTAGAAAAAAAAATATATTACGAACTTAAAGAAGCTGGTCCAGAAAGATTATGGTATATAGGAGAAGCTTTTCGTTTAAATTGGAGTATAGAAAAAATATACCAACTTACACATATAGATCCTTGGTTTTTAAATAATATACAAGATTTAATCTTAATAGAAAAAAAAATTGTGCAAAAAAAATTATCTGATTTAAATTACAAAAATCTAAAATATTTAAAAACAAAAGGTTTTTCTGATTTAAGAATTTCTCAATTAATAAATGTACAAGAAAACGATGTACGTAAAAAAAGATATAAATTACAACTACATCCAGTTTATAAACGCATAGATACTTGTTCAGCTGAATTTTCTACAAAAACAGCATATATGTATTCTACTTGGGAAGATGAATGCGAATCACTACCCACAAAAAACTCAAAAAAAATAATTATATTGGGTAGTGGACCTAATCGAATTGGTCAAGGAATTGAATTTGATTATTGTTGTGTTCATGCATCCCAAATTTTAAGAAAAGATAAATATGAAACAATTATGATTAATTGTAATCCAGAAACTGTATCTACTGATTATGATGTATCTGATAGATTATATTTTGAACCTATTGCATTAGAAGAAATTTTAGAAATTATACGTATAGAAAAACCTATGGGTATTGTTATTCAATATGGCGGTCAAACACCTTTAAAATTAGCTAAACATCTTCAGAAAGAAAAAATAAAAATATTAGGTACACAACCAAAATATATTGATATATCTGAAAACAGAAAAAAATTTCAACAGGTTATTAATCGATTAAAATTAAAACAACCTAAAAATTATACTTCTAATAATGTACAACAAGCATTAAAAAAATCTAATAAAATAGGATATCCGATTATTGTTCGTCCTTCATACGTTTTAGGTGGTCGAGAAATGGAAATAATTTATAATGACAATCAACTTATTGAATATTTTCAACATCGTGACCAAAAATCAAAAAAACAAACAATTTTATTGGATCAATATTTAGATAATGCTACCGAAATAGATGTAGACGCAATTTGTGATGGAAAAAAAGTTTTTATTGGAGGAATCATGGAACATATAGAACAAGCAGGAATACATTCTGGAGATTCAGCATGTACTCTGCCTGTTTATACTCTAGACAAAAAAACTGAAAAAAAAATAGAAAAACAAACAAAAATTTTAGCTATTGAATTAAAAGTACTAGGTTTGATTAATATTCAATTTGCCATTAAAGATAAACAAATATTTATTTTAGAAGTTAATCCTAGAGCTTCACGCACTATTCCTTTTGTTTCAAAATCCCTGGGTATCCCTTTAACTAAAATAGCTATGCGTGTAATTTGCGGAAACACTTTATCACAACAAAAATATACCACAAAAATCACTCCAAAATTTTTTTCTGTAAAAGAAGTAGTTCTACCGTTTAATAAATTTCCTGAAACTAATCCTGTGTTAGGACCAGAAATGCGATCTACTGGAGAAGTGATGGGCTTAGGAAAAAATTTTGCGTTAGCATTCTATAAAGCTATGTTAGGAATATCAATTCATCTTAAAAAAACAGGAATAGTATTATTATCTGTACAAAACAAAGATAAAAATTCCATTGTTGATATTGCTATACAGTTAAAAAAATTAAAATTTAGTATAGAAGCAACACAAGGAACATATGCAAAATTAAAATCTGCAGGAATTCAAGCAAAACTAGTTAGTAAGATTTATGAGGGTCGACCAAATATTCAAGATTTTATAAAAAACAAAAAATACACATACATAATAAACACTGCATTAGATAACAAAAAAAACATAGAAACACGTAAAATACGTAATATGGCGTTAAAATATAAAATACATTATGATTCTACATTAAATGGAGCTTTTGCTACTATTTCTACATTAAAATATATTGGAAAAAATACTATACTATGTTTACAAGATATACATTATGATAAATTTTAATTAATATGGTTAATTTAGTTAAATTTATATATAAACATTTATTATTTATATACATGTAATTAAAAATCATATAAATTTTTTATATTAAAATCTAAAAAAAACAATTAATTGTTATATTTTATTTTTTAATATAAAATAAAATAAGTGATATTAAATATTAATATTTTTTAAATACAATCTTATTAATAAAATTATTATAAAATTATGTAGGTATATAACTATTTACTTATGTAATTATATAGCTATGTAGTTATGTAGTTGTGTAGTTATGTAGTTATATAGTTATACAGTTATATTATTATTTAATAATATAGTTGAATAAAATTTATTTTTATAAAAAATTATTCTACTGTTAAACATATAAATAATACAAAATATATGAAAAAAATCAAGTTATATAAAACACTATTTTCATAGAAATATTTGAATACAAATATCACATTAAATATTGAAATAATCTATTCGATAAAATTAATATATTATTTTTTATAAATATAAAAATATCATTATTTATATAATTTTAAAAAGTTTTTTGCTAATAATGAGTATTGATGCACCGATACATTTTCAGCGCGAGAAAATAAATGAATATCTAATTTTAACAAAAGTGTTTCAGAAAACATTTTAGATAAATTATTTTTTAATAATTTACGTCGATGTTGAAAAGCAGTTCTAGTAATTAACTCTATAGCGAAAAAATATCGCTCTATGTCGTACTTATTATATTTATTAGTATACGGAATAAATCGTAAAAATACAGAATCTATTTTGGGTGTAGGAAAAAAATCAAATTTATCTACCGTAGTAATCGGTTTAATTTTATAAAAAAATTGAGCTATAACACTTAATTTTCCATATTCTTTATTTCCTGGGTTAGCTAATAATCTATCTGCTACCTCTTTTTGAAACATAAAATGCATATCATGAATATGTAAATTACAAATAATCATTTTAAAAAAAAAACAAACAGAAATGTTATAAGGTAAATTACCGACTAACCTATATAAAACACCCCTCTTTAGAGAAAAGAAATATCTAAAATCAAATTGCATAACATCAGTTAAAATAATATTCATTTTTTCGTTGTACTGATGACATAGCAAAAAAAATATTATATTTTCATCTATTTCAAATACAGTAATTTTATCTACAATATCACATATCGGAAATGTTAATGCGCCTAAACCAGGGCCAATCTCTATAATATAGTCGAATTTACTTAAGTTCATTTTTTGTATAATTTTGTTTATAATAATCTTGTTCTTTAAAAAATTTTGACCAAATCTTTTCACAGGAATATGTTTTGTATACATAGATCTATTCATATATTTACCAAATAAGATGCTTAACTATTTTTGTTTAAATTTAAAAAACTAAATAACTATTATTAAATTTATCAAATAATTTACAACAAAATATTATTTATAAAATATTATTAATAATAATAAATATAATTGCGTTATATAAAAAAATTCACTTAGTACATCATTAACAGCTATTTAGTATTATTTTGTTCTAAAAAAAACAACCAAAAATTGACATATATATGTCAAACATATTTATCTAATTCGTTCTACTTCAATAAAACTATACTTTTTGTGTAATAAAATATTTGTTTTAAGAATACTCTTGTTTACAAATAAAATCTAAATCTAGTAGCACAAAAAACATTCATATATCAAAAACTAATAAAATTTTTATTTATATACTATATAAGAAATAATATCTGTATTAAAAATAATTTAAAAACAAAATTATATTTATATATATAAAATATCTTATGTTGTATAAAATTAAAATTTATTATGTTGTTTTTATTTTAAAATTATTTACAATAATTAACTATAATTCCTAAGATAATATTTATAACAGTAAATTTTTAATTATAAAATATACTGTGATACAGTTAAAGTTTTATTATATAAACATAATGCTGAATATAATTTAAAACACTATTTTTTTTATTAAATATATTCTATTTTTAAACAATGTAAATATATATACTATTACGTTTAAATTATTAAAAATTTTTTAATTCCAAAAAGTACTTTATTGTAATAAAATTAAAACTATTTAATTATATTTTTATATATTCTTACTATTAAATTTAATTTAAAAAAACTGTGCAAATAAAAATCAATGTTTAAAAGCATAATTTTATTATGCTTTTATAAAAAAATATTTATATAAATATATAAGTTCTTAATTAAGAATTTTTTATAGTTAATTAATATTATTTTATATAGTTATAATGATGTACAAAAATTTAATTTTAAACAATTACTTGTACGTTTTGTAAATATTTTACAAAAAAAATAAAACTATTATAGTTATAACAAAAAAAATAAAATAAATATAAAAATAATCGGCACAAAATTTTTTTACAAAAAACAATTTTATAAATTGTATTAATATAAAAAACGTGCCGATACAGAATATTTAGAAAAATAAAATTATTAAATTTAATACATCATATTTATTTTTTGTAAAAATTAAACATATACAAATATTGAATTAATATCTTATATTTCAATATTAAGACAAAAAAAATCTATATGTAGCAGCATAGATTTAAAAGCATGGTATTGAATATCTTTTACAGTAACAAAAAACTTTTTCTTCTGTAAAACAATCAAAATTGTTTGTGAACAAAATTCAACATTTTTTTGTAAATTAAAAATTAAATCATGCTCTAGAGAAATCCGAAGTTCTTGGTTTAATTTTTTTTTACCGTATATTATTCCTGGAACGCGACGATGTATTTTACGCATATAACGACTATTGCTGGTACCACATTTATTAC
The DNA here is from genome assembly GCF_900128595.1 of Buchnera aphidicola (Cinara pseudotaxifoliae). Lineage (NCBI taxonomy): Bacteria > Pseudomonadati > Pseudomonadota > Gammaproteobacteria > Enterobacterales > Erwiniaceae > Buchnera > Buchnera aphidicola. Next base: position 102,725 of record NZ_LT635893.1, on the reverse strand, counting down.
GAACAATTGCATGTAACGTTATCATATAACTAACCCCGAACAACAAGAAATTCAATTAATAAATCATATTATTTAAATATCAATATAACATAAGATAATATTTTATACGTTTAGAATCCTTCTAGAACACAATATAGATTGTTTTTTTAACCAAAAAATTTCATCTTTCCACAGACTTATATCTTTTGTTTCTAAGATCATTGGAATATTTTTAAACTCAACTATTTGAACAATCCGTGAAAAAACATTCTTTTTTATTTTTCCATATCCTAGATTATGATGACGATCTAATCGACTATCAAAATTTCCCTTAGAATCATTAATATGTATTCCTAATAAATATTGTAAACCAACTAAACTATTAAATTTTTTAAATATTTCTAAAAAATCATTTTTGTTATTTAACTGATATCCTGATGCAAACAAATGACAAGTATCTAAGCATATACCAATACGAGATTTATCTTCAATTTTATCAATAATACATGACAAATGTTCAAAACAATACCCAACATTACTTCCTTGACCAGCGGTATTTTCTAAAACAACAATTATTTTGCGTGTTTTACTTAATACAAAATTTATAGAATTAGAAATATTTTCTAAACACTTTTTCTCTGTAATTTGATATAAATAACTACCTGGATGAATATTAATCATCATCAAACCTAACTCATAGCAACGTTTGATTTCATTAATAAATGTTTTACACGATTTTTTATTCAATTCCTTATTCGGGTGACCTAAATTGATTAGATAACTACTATGCGGCAAAATTTGTAAAGGAGAATAATGATATGTTTTACAAGCTTTCCTAAAATTATATATAGTACTTTTTTGTAAAGGCGGGTTAATCCATCGCAACGGATTATTTACAAAAATAGAAAAAGCCGTTGCTCCTAATTGATGCGCTCGTAATACAGAATTTTCTAAACCTCCTTCAGTACTTACATGCGCACCTATGTACATTATCACAATTAATTATTCCTGTTTAAAATTGATACCTAAAAAAATAAATCTAGTATAGATATACTAGTTTGATTATAATCAATACATACACATTGTAAAATACTAATAATATATATTATTATTTTACTTATACCAATAATAAAAACTATTAACAATATTTTAACATTTATATAATAAATATAACATTTATGTATAACAACTATTATAGAAATAACACAAAAAATTATGTTTAAATGTTATTAAAATATATATTACACATATTTCTAATATTATTAACAAAAAGAAAAATTATGTCTATACATCACAACACTTTTTATAAAACAATTTGTACGTTAAAAAAATTTTGGCATAAAAATGATTGCATCATCTTACAACCATTAGATATTTCTATAGGAGCTGCTACCTTTCATCACCATACTTTTTTTAATATCCTTAAAAAAAAACCCTCTTTTATTGCCTATATACAACCTTCTAGAAGACCATTAGATGGACGATATACTAACCATCCTAATCGATTACAACATTATTATCAATTTCAAGTAATTATGAAACCTGCTCCAAATAATATTCAACAACTATATTTATCTTCTTTAAAAGAAATTGGAGTTGACATCAAAAATAACGATATTAGATTTATAGAAGACAATTGGGAAAATCCTACTCTAGGAGCTTCTGGTTTAGGATGGGAAATATGGTTAAACGGAATGGAAATTACTCAAATTACATACTTTCAACAAATGGGTGGTATTAATTGTAACCAACCAACTATTGAAGTTACATATGGTCTAGAAAGAATTTCTATGCATCTTCAAAATATAGATAATATCTATGATATTATTTGGGACGCTAAAAATAAAAATAAAATAAAATATTCAGATATATTTTTACATCAAGAAAAAGAAAATTCATCGTATAATTTCGAATTCTCTGATACACAACAGATTTTAGAATTATTTACATTACATGTACAAGAAGCAAACCGATTGACAAATCTTACTATTCCATTATCCATTCCAGCATATGAACAAATGTTATATGCTATCCATTATTTTAATTTGTTAGATTGTAAAAAAATATTATCCTCGACAGATCGAACAAATCATATTTTAAATATACGAAAACAAATAAAAAAAATTGCTACACAATATATCTATAATCAAAAAAAGAGTAAAAAATGAAAAAAAAAATGTTATTAATAGAAATACAAACAGAGGATTTACCTGGTAAAGATCTAACTGCTATGGCAAAATTTTTTTATTTAACTATACAAAAAGAATTTCTTAAAAGTAAGATTAAATATAAATCTATTTATTTATATTATACTGCTAAAAAAATAGCAATAAAAATTTTTTCTTTATCAAATACTGAAAAAAACACGTATATAAGAAAAATAGGTCCTTCTATAAAAGAATCGTTTGATTCTAACCAAGAAATCACTCCTGCAGCAAAAATATGGTTAAAGACTTGTAATATATCTGTACAACAAACTAAAATTCAACATATTAAAAAAAACAAATATCTTACATATTCTAGCCTCAAGAAAATAATTTCATTAAAAAAAAATCTAATAAAAATTATATCCTATGCGATAAAAAAAATACCTTTAAAAAAATCTATGGTATGGAATACCACTTCTATTAGATTCTCTCGTCCAATACGCAATATTATGATATTATTAGATGATAAAAATATTTCATTAAACATACCTGGAATTACTTATAAAAATTTTTCTTATGGACATTTTTTAATGATGCCTAAAAAAATAATTTTTACTCATGCAAATCAATACACAACTGAATTATTTAAAAAAAAATATATTCTTATTGATTATGAAGAAAGAAAAAAAAATATATTTGAACAAATACAGCTTTTGTCTAAAAAAAAAAATAAATTAATTAAAATAAATAAAAAATTGTTAGAAGAAATTACAGCTTCAGTTGAATGGCCAATCGCACATTTAGCTACATTTAAAAAAAAATATTTAAAAATACCTGAAGAAGTATTAGCTTATGTTATGGAAAAAAATCAAAAATATTTTCCGTTATATAACAAAATAACAAACGTTATAACAAATAGTTTCATTTTTATTAGTAATATTGATACACTGAATTACAAAAAAATTATTCAAGAAAATGAACAAGTTTTGCATTCAAAATTAAGCAATATAAATTTTTTTATCCGTGCAGATCAAAAAATAACATTTTCAAAAAGATTAATTTTATTAAAAAAAATATCTTTTCATACAGAACTAGGATCATTATATGAAAAAACTTTAAGAATAAAGAAATTAAGTCAATATATTGCTCATAAAATTAAAACCGATATCTTACTAACACAACAAGCTGCAATTTTAGCTAAGTGCGATCTCACTACAAACATCGTAACAGAATTTTCTTCTCTTCAAGGAACTATTGGTATGTATTACGCTTTACACCACCAGGTAAATAAAACAGTAGCTCTTGCTATTAAAGAACATTATTTACCTACTTTTTCACAGTCAAATATACCAACTCAAAAAATATCCTGCGCATTAAGCATTGCAGATAAAATAGATACTATTACTGGAATTTTTAGTATAGGAAAAAAACCTACCAATAAAAAAGATCCATTTGCTTTACGTAGAGCAGCTATAGGAATTATTAGAATTATCATTAAAAAAGAAATAAACATTAATCTATCAAAAACAATTACACAATCTATTAATTTATACTCTCATATACAAAACAAAAAACAAATAAAACAATTAATTTTAAATTTTATATATTCTAAATACGTATCATTATATACAAAAAAATACAGTAAAAAAATCATTCTTTCAGTTTTATCATTACAATTATCTAATCTTAATGATATTAATGCACGAATTAAAGCACTTACTAAATTTAAAAAAAAACATGACTTTAAAAAAATTCTTAATGCCTATAAAAGAATTAACAATATAATTTCTAAAATTCCAAAAAAAACACAACTTATAAAATTAAATTCACATTACTTAAATTATACAAAAAATTTTTTAATACATGAAAACAAATTAATTCAACACATTCAACATATAAAAACAACGCTCAATGCAAGTAAGCGTGTAAATTATTTGTATTTATTACAATGTATTAAAAAATTATGTAAACCTATAGAAATATTTTTTCAAAAATCTTTTATATATGATCCAAACATAAAAATACGTTCACATCGTATTTTTATATTACAGAAGATACAAAAAATATTTTTATATATCACTAATTTTTCTAGTTTATAAAAAAAAAGAACAATCATTTATATAAAAAAATAGTTATATATAAATATATTAAAATATATTTATATAAAAAATTCATATATTTTATGATTTTACATAAAAAAAACTATAAAAAATTCTAAAATTACGTGTATAATTTAAGTATATTATTATAATATAATTATGCACGCTACTTGTTATAGTTATAACAACATAAAATACTAATAATTATTAAATTAATATATTTACTTTATAAAAAAATAAACAATCATTTTATTTTTTATACTAGTAAATTTAATATATAACAACGAAATAAATATATTTATATAAAACACTATATACGTATACTAATTTAGTACGAAATTTTTATATAAAAGTATACTGAATTTTTTTTCGTACAAGAAAAAATTGTAAAAATTTTATTCAATAAAATAATTTTAAAAAAAATTTAAAAGAATTTTTATTCCATTAGAAAAAATTCGTACTATATTTTTTGAATTTTATCTCAATTATTTTTATCTTTAAAATAAAACTTAAAAAACTAAATGATTTTATTTCATCTGTTTGTTAAAAATTTCCTCATCTTTTAAAAAAAAATTCTATTACATACCTGACATTTTATTTGCTTAATTTTTATTTTTAAATAAATCATCTAAAATTTATATTTTACTTAAAACCATAATAATTTAATCTCTTAAAACTGCTCCTAGTTTATTTTTTAATTCTTGTATACACTTTAAAATATTAGAATTAATACTTGATTCATGCAACATACTATCAGTACTTTGAAAAACAAAACAAATAGATACACTCTTTTTTTTTGGAGGAATATTCAATCCAGTATATACATCATATATATAGATATCCGAAATGCATATACCAACACTGTTACGACATACATTTAAAATATCTTTACTCAAAATAGTATCAGAAACTATAATAGAAATATCCCTTTTACTGTTTGGTAATAAAGATATAGGATTTTTCTTAATATGTGAAAAACTATTAATTTTTTCCCATATGATTTCAAATAAAACTACTGAATCTTTTAAGTCAAAAATTTTATGAAAGGAAATATCTAATACGCCAATTTTACCAATCAATTGGCCCGATAAATAAATTCCTGCGCTTTGTTGAGAACATAATCCAACATATTTTTCTGAAATAAATTCTACATGATTTAACTTACCACAAATATTTAAAATAGATTCAACATCACCTTTTAAATCATAGAAATCAACTTTTCTGTTTTTTAAATACCATTCACGACGACCAATAAAACCGCTTATTGCAGCAGATAAATATTCAGTTTGCATTATAGAAGCACAATTATTTTTGTTTGAAAAAAAACATAAACCAGTTTCAAAAAATCGAATTGATTCTTGTTGGCGTTTTTGATTATAAGAAATACAATTTAGTAAATTAATCCATATTGACGATCTCATATCAGACATATCATTAGAAATAGGATTACATATTTTTACAATATTATTGTTTGACAAAAAATGTTTATGTATCACGGGATTTATAAAACTATACGAAATAGTCTCAAAATATCCACGATCTGTCAGAAATAACTTAATTCGCGATAATGATATATTTCTATGTTTATTTTTTGCAATATTTATATATTCTACCAACGGTTTTGATAAAATTTTTTTATAACCATAAACGCGAATAATTTCGCTCACTACGTCTTCAGTAATCCTAATATCAGTACGCCAAAACGGCGGTGTAACATAAAAATTATTTTTATCTTCAAAACAAGAAAAATGACAAATTTTCAAAATAGTTAATACATCTTTTCTTAAAAAAGAAATTCCAGTAATTTTATTTAATTTTTTAAGCGTCAATAATAATACAGTAGATTTATAAGTAGGATTTTTCATGTAATACGTTTTTAAAGTAGAAGATTTTCCTCCACATATATTTTTTATTAATTGCTGTGCATATTGAAAAATATTTTTTTGTAAAGTAGGATGTATATTATATTTAGAGTATTCTACTTGTCTATTAATTAAAGGTACTAATAAACATCGTTTTTGTATAAAAAAAGGATCAAAACATATAGATCCTAAAAATAAATTTTTTGTATGACGACTAACTCTATAATATTCAGAATATTCCATATCTTCAAAAGATAAAATATTCTTAGAATCAGATAAAACCACAGTACCTTTTTGTAAACAAATTTGTTGATCATATGTTTTACCAATAAATTTTTTTTTTTTTAAACTATATATATTTAATTTTTTATTCAAGTTATTTAAATCAAACACATGAAACCAATGACCAGTTTCAATAAATATATAATTAATAATGTTCTTAATTATATTATCTGTAAGCATACTTGCATGTCTTAATCTTTCTTGAATATGAATAGGTAAAATAGACTGAAATTTTATTGAATATATTTCACAAAAAATATATTGGATATGATCATGATCAATCATGATCTTTGTACTATTTTTACATGCATGAATATTTAATAATACATCTGGATATTTTAATCTAGGTATAGGCAAATTGTTCAATAAAGCTATTTCACGTGAAACACCCCAGATAGAACGTAGATCTGATCTATTAAATGGAATAAAAAATTTCATTATATGTTTATTTATATGTACATAACGAATATAATTAGATCCAATCATAGCATCATACGTAAAAACAACAATATCATGATTATTTTTTTCTATTCCTAATAAATGATACGAACCAAAAGTATTATGTAATATGGTTTTTTTTATATCTGATGATGTAATATGCGTTTTTGTTTGAAAAACTGTATGGGACAAAATAATTGATATTTTAGTTCCTACCAATAAATATTGTTTATCTTTAAATAAAATATAAATTTTTTTATTATAATAAATACGTACTGTATATCTTATTAATTTTTTATTCGTAAAACATAATTTTTTACAAATAATCTGACCAATAATTGCATTATTTATATAAATCTGTTTTTTAGGAATACATTCTGCTTCACATCCAGAATTTGTTAATTGTTTACATATCTTTTTATTCGAAATAGATGGGTCAATCCAGCTATGTAGCCATTCTTCTCCAAACTTCATCAATATTTCTCACTATTACAAAATTGTTTTAAAAATCGTACATCATTTTCAAAAAAACAACGAATGTCCGAAACTGAATATTTTAACATAGCTATTCTTTCTACGCCAATGCCAAACGCACCTCCTAAATATACATTACTATCAATATTACAATGTTTTAAGACATTTGGATGAACCATGCCACATCCTAATATTTCCAACCATTTTCCATGTTTATCTTGAATATCCATTTCAGCTGATGGACAAGTAAAAGGAAAATACGAACTGCGAAAACGTACTTTTACATTTTTATTTAAAATTTTAATAATAAAATTTTCTAAAATCCATTTTAAATGTGAAAAAGAAATAGCAGTATCTACAATTAAACCTTCAATTTGATGAAACATAGGAGTATGTGTATGATCATAATCACGACGATATACTTTTCCTGGAACAATTGCTCGTATAGGAACAGAATATTTTTCTAAAATTCTAATTTGCATACTAGATGTTTGTGTTCGTAACACATGATTTACATCAAACCAAAAAGTATCATTCATACTTTTGGTTGGATGATCATTAGGTATATTTAAAGCATCAAAATTATAATATGTATTTTCTATTTCTGGACCATAAAATGTTTTAAAACCTAAACAATTAAAAAATTTTTTAATTTCATTGATAACAATTGTAAGAGGGTGTAAATTACCTTTTTCAATTCTTCTTCCAGGCAAAGTACAATCTAAAAAATGTTTATTTTTTTCTTGAATGATTTTATTATCCTGTAACTTCTTTTTTTTATAATTAATCTTATCTTGAATTTTTTTTTTAAAACCATTCAATAGAATACTAAACTTTTTACGTTCTGAAATCTCTAAAGTAGTTAATTTAGAAAAATAAGCATATAAAATACTATTTTTTCCTAAATATTTTGACTTAAAATTATTAAGCGACGTAAAATCATCAATTTTTTTTATTTCATGCATAGCATGATATAAAGTTTTTTTTATCGATTTATATATTTCATGTTGTAGTTTCACGTGTATACCAATATATTTATTGTACAATACATATGCAAAAAACAAAAAGTTTTACTATACACAGGGAGATTAATGATTCTCCCTCTGATAAATTTATAAAATTTTTTATTAATTTATTACAAATGCATAGAATTTTTTGAACATTCTATTAACGCTTCAAATGCAACTTTGTCATATACTGCTGTTTCTGCTAACATTTTTCGGTTAATATTAATAGAAGATATTTTTAGTCCATGAATAAATTTACTATATGATAAATTATAATTCTGTGCAGCTGCGTTAATTCTGACAATCCATAATTTCCGAAAACTTCTTTTTTTATTACGTCTATCTCTATAGGCATATTGTCCGGCCTTAATCACTGCTTGTTTTGCAACACGATAAACCCGAGAACGCGCCCCGTAATATCCTTTTGCTAAATTAATTATTTTTTTATGACGAGCGTGTGCTGTAACGCCTCTTTTAACACGTGCCATTAAAAATCTCCTATATGTATCGTCTAAACAAACATTGTTCTGAAATTATAGATAAGGAAGAAAAGTAGTAACCCTTGCATGATCTGATGAAGAAAGAACAATTTTTTTACGTAAATCCCGTTTTTTATGAGTACTTTTTTTAGTTAAAATATGACGTAAATTTGCTTGTTTACGTTTAAATTGACCTGAAGCAGTTTTTTTAAATCTTTTAGCAGCACTACGTAAAGTTTTAATTTTAGGCATAAAAATTCCAAAATAAAAATATTTTTTTAATAAAATATATACTAATTAATAGCATTTTTTTTATCTTTTTGGAGATAAAATCATTATCATTTGCCGACCTTCAATTCGTGTAGGAAATGATTCAACATAAGTTAATGTAGACAAATCATTTTTTAAACGATTTAACATATTTATACCTATATCCTTATGAGTCATCTCTCTACCTCTAAACCTTAAGGTAATCTTTATTTTATTACCATCTTTTAAAAATCGTATTAAATTTCTTAATTTAACTTGATAATCACCTTCATCAGTGTTTGGACGAAATTTTATTTCTTTAATTTGAACAATCCTTTGTTTTTTTTTTTGTTTTTTAAGAGCTTTATTTTTTTCATATAAAAATTTACCATAATTCATAATACGACATACTGGAGGCTTAGAATTAGGGCTTATTTCAACTAAATCGAATCCCTGTATTTTAGCTTTTTCCAGTGCTTGATGAATACTAACAATTCCTAAAGATTCACCTTTTAAACCCGTTAATCGCACTTCAGCAGAACGAATTTCATAATTAACGCGATGTGGACGAGATAATTGATTTTTTTTTCCGACTTTAATACTCTAACCCTCCATTATAAAATCTTGAATACTACGATTTTTAATATTATTTTTTATATTTTTAATAAAAGAATCAATTGTAGATTTACATTGTTTATTACTAAACCGATTTCTTATCGTAATATACTTATTTTGTATTTCTTTATCTCCACATATTAAAATATATGGTATATTCTGTATAATAGAAGAGCGAATTTTCAATCCAATACTTGTATTAGTAGTATCAAAAATAACTCGAATATCATGTAGTAATAATTTTTGTACCATTTTTTGTACATATAAAGTATGCGAAGTAGACACACTAATTACAATTACTTGAACAGGACACAACCATATCGGTAACTTACCACTAAATTCTTCAAGTAAAATACCTATGAATCTTTCTATTGAACCTAATAAAGCTCTATGAATAATAATTGGCTTTTTTTTTATATTATTTTTATTAATATAAAAAGCATTTAATTTTTGTGCTAAATAAAAATCTAATTGAATTGTTCCGCATTGCCATATTCTTTGTAAAGTATCTTCTAAAGCAATTTCAATTTTAGGACCATAAAAAGCTCCTTCTCCGACTTGATATTGAAAAGGTAAATTATTTTTTTTTAATACATACTCTAAATCTTCTTCTGCTTGATTCCATGTTTTTTCACTACCAATTCTTTTGACGGGACGAGTAGAAACCTTAATAATAACTTTTTTAAAACCAAAAGTATTATATAAATCAAGTAACAAATGAATACAATTATTTAGTTCTTTTTTTATTTGTTTTTGAGTACAAAAAATATGAGCATCATCTTGAGTAAATCCACGTACTCGCATTAATCCGTGCAATGAACCAGATGATTCTTGTCTATGACAACTTCCAAATTCAGATATGCGTATCGGTAAATCTTTATAAGACTGTAATTTATTTTTAAAAATTTGAACATGAGCTGGACAATTCATAGGTTTAATACAAAATTCTCTATTTTCAGATTTAGTCACAAAAATAGATGCATTGTAGTATTCCCAATGACCGCTTTTTTCCCATAAAGATTTATCAATAATAATCGGGCTTTTAACTTCTTCGTAATTATGTCTTACCAGATGATCACGAATAAACTGTTCTAATTGTCTAAAAATAATATATCCATTTTTATGCCAAAATATCATACCTGGTGAATCTTTTTGAATATGATATAAATCTAATAACTTTGCAATTTTACGATGATCTCTTTTTTTTAATTCTTCTAAAACAGATAAAAATCTTAATAACTGATATTTTGAAGTACAAACTATTGCATGAATTCTTTGTAACATTTTATTGTTCTTATTATTATCCCAATAAGCTCCTGATACATCTTGTAAAATAAAATATCTACAAAATTTAATATTAGAAACCTGAGAATGATCATGAAATTCACAATAATCTTCATGATAACAAACATCAACAGCATTTTTTTTTTTACATTTTTCACGAAAAATATCAATCTGATAGGTTTCATTGTTTTTATTTAAAAAATCCAAAAAATCTGATATACTAATATTTTTAACAAATATTTTATACTCCGTAGAAATTTTTTTTAGCATTTTTTTAGAAATTTTCTGTAAATCTTGTTTTTTTAATATATACGACATATCAATGTCACAAAAAAACCCAACGTCAGTGATACATGAATTAGCTATTTTAACATCAGACCAAATCTCCTTTAATACACGATGTAATAACTGAATACAAGATCTTTTAACTTGAGATAAAAACTTTTGATTACTATCATCAATCATTACAATCGTTGAATTTTTAGATATAATAGTATTCAAAGCAACTAATTTATTATCTACCAAACCGGCTACAAAACTTGATGTATGTGTAGGATAAATATCTTTTAAAATTTTTTTTACAGTAACTACTTCCGTATAACTTTTATCAACTCCGTTGCACGATATAATAATCGGCATATTTAATCCTTATAAAAATTAATGTTGTATCCGATATATATCTATTTAAAATAAATATTATATAAATCTAAGATATTATAAATAATATCTATATCTTGTGTAAATCAAGTAAACAATAAAAAAAATATCTATATTATTCTAAATAAATTTATTTATAAAAATTTATTTAAAACGTCTTTCAACAGCTTTAGATAATTGTTGTACTAAAAAAAAACTATCATTCCATCCCAAACAAGAGTCTGTTACAGATTGACCAAATTTTAAATTTTTTAAATCACATAAATTTTGAGAACCTTCTTGTAAAAAACTCTCAATCATAACACCCGATATAGCTGTAGATCCATCGTAAATTTGACGTGAAACAGAATCTGAAACTATTAATTGTCGTTTATAATTTTTTAAAGAATTGGCATGACTAAAATCTACAATTAAGTGTTCTGGTAAATTAAAAATTTTTAATTTTTTAATAGCGTGTTTAATATCTGTTTTATGATAATTAGGTACTTTCCCTCCACGCATAATAATGTGAGAACAGGAATTTCCAGTAGTATGATAAATTACCGTTTTTCCTTGCTGATCAGGAGATAAAAATAAGTGACTAGCTTTGGCTGAACGAATTGCATCTACTGCAATTAAAATATTTCCATCTGTTCCATTTTTAAAACCTATAGGACACGGTAAATAAGAAGCCAATTCTCTATGAACTTGACTTTCTGTTGTACGCGCACCAATAGCGCCCCAACTGATCAAATCAAAAATAAATTGACTAACTATAGAATCTAAAAATTCTGTAGCAGTAGGCACACCTAACTTATTAATTTTTAATAATAATTTTCTAGCTATAGATAAACCTGCGTTTACATTTAAACTACCGTCTAAATCAGGATCAGAAATTAAACCTGTCCAACCTAAAACAGTTCGTGGTTTTTCAAAATAAGTTCTCATCACAATTTCTAAAAATTTAGAATATTTATTACGTAATATTTGTATTTTTTTTGCATATTCAATAGCAGCAATAGGATCATGAATAGAGCACGGTCCAATAATTACTAATAAACGTTTATCATGGCCTAACAAAATATTTTTTATATTATTTCGTGTAGATCTAATTAAATCATGTACATCTGATGTTGCAGGATAACGATCAGACAAAGTGGATGGAGTAATTAAAAATCCATTATTTTTTTCATTAACTAATTCATCTTTTCTTTTCATCTTATTCTCAATATAATTTAACAACAATTCAAATTTATTTTAATAAAAAATATACATTAACATTTATAAAATATATTCAATATATTTAAAAGTCAAATATCTTATCTTATATCTATAGATATTAATATAAATAATTGTTCATACAAAAAAAATTGATACAGATATTATCTTCTTAATAACCATATAATACCATATTCAAATCACGTAATAAAAAATTAATACGACTAAATATATAAATCTATAACATTATCAACATATATACTATAAAAAAACATAAATAATCATCTAAATGATTAGCATTTCACATTTAATTAAATTAACATTGCTATATTTTAAATCATTGTTTATTTTAAAATAAAATTAATTATTTACAAAAAAAAAAACAAAAAAAATTCAAAAAAAATTCAAAAAAAATTTTTAAAATATAGATACTATTTTATTTAAAAAAATAGTCATTAAATTATATATTTAATAATAAAAATATTTAATATCTAAAAAATTTTAAAATATCTTTTATTTAATATTAATAAACATATAATTTAAAATTACTATTTACATATTCACATAAAAACAATATACTTACAATTTATTTTAAAAATCAAATAAAAAAATTATATTTAATTTGAAAAAAATATTCTTTCAGGAAAAAGCATAATAATGAATGTTATGATACAAAAAAACCAACAAATGACTGTACCTATTCAATTAACCAAACAAGCAACAAAACAAATATTATTTTTACTAAAAAAAAATAAAAATAGTTATGGAATTAAAATAACATTAAAAAAATCAGGATGCGCTGGATTTAAATACATTTTAAAATTAGAAAAAAAAATAAATAATTCAGATTATATTTATACAATTAAATCTATTAAATTTTTCATTCCAAAAAAAATAATATCACGATTATATACTACCATAATAGATTTTTCTAAAACAGGGTTAAATTCTTCTTTTATATTTATAAATAAAAAACATACTACTGTATGTGGTTGTGGAGAAAGCTTCAATATCTAAAATATTGAAACTTAATATTTATAAAAACTTTACAATATAAAGATTATATTTTCCAAAAAATTAAAACATAATTTTTTTTTCCTCGACATAAAAATGTATATTTATTAAATAAAAAATCTGACTTAACAAAATAATAATCTTTTTCATTTTGTATTTTTCCATTTATACGAATTGCACTAGAAAATATCATATTACGAGCTTGATTTAAGGAAGAAGACAATTTAGTTTTAACTAAAGCATGTGATAAATCTAAATAATTATTAAAAACAATAGAAGGAATACCATCTTGAATAAGTTGTTCACAATCATTTTCTGTAATATCTTGTTTAGAACCTGGACCAAATAAAAAATGTATAATACGTTGCACAGATTTTAAAGCATGTTTTCCGTGTACAAATTTAGTTAAAAATTCTGCTAAAAAAATTTTTTTATTTCTTAAATTAAGAATATCATTAGTATTATTAAACTTTTCATTTTTTGCTTCAATATGAATAGGAGAAAACAGATTAATAAAATTATTTATATCATTGTCTGAAATATTAATCCAAAATTGATAAAACTTATATGGACTAGTTTTTTTAGAATCTAACCAAATAGTATGATTGCCTGTTTTCCCAATTTTTTCTCCATTTGATGCAGTTAATAATGGATTTGTTATACCAAAGACTTCTTTTTTATATAATTTTTTAATTAATCGTATACCAGATAAAATATTACCCCATTGATCCGAACCACCTATCTGTACTGTAACACCGTATTTTTTATATAACACAGAAAAATCATATGCCTGTAATAAGCTATATGAAAATTCTGTAAAAGACATGCCGGTTTTTTCTTCTATTAACCTTTTTTTAACTGATTCTTTATGAATCATATTATTAATAGAAAAATATATCCCAATTTTTCTTAAAAAAAACAACATTGAAATATCCTTAAACCAAGAATAATTATTCAATATAATAGCTTTATTATTAATAAAACTATTATTATTAAAAAAAAATAATAATTGTTTTTTTAAACAAATTTGATTAAATTGTAAAACTTCTAAAGAATATCTTGGCCGTTCACTCATTCTAAAACTTGGATCTCCAACTATACCTGTAGCTCCTCCAATTAACATAACAGGAGTATGACCAAATTTTTGAAAATATTTTAAACATAAAATCGGTAATAAGTGACCTATATGCAGACTACTGGCGGTTGGATCAAAACCACAATACAAACGAACATTTTTTTGTTGTATATGCTTATATAAATCTATTTTATTAAAAATTTGAGAAAAAAAACCTTTCTTTTCTAAAAAATCTAAAACATTTTTTTTTATCATTCTGATAACCTATAAATATTGAATATTAATAAAAAATATTATTTATATATAAAATATCAAATATAAAAATTACATCCTAACAATAATAACGTATCATATTAAAACCATATTCATAAATTACAATATAAAATTATTAAATAATATTTAAACTATAAATTTCTATATTATTTGAATTTACTTAATACTTTTATAAGAATATTCACACCACGTATTGATAATACAGGTTGAACATTTTGGAGATATAGATCGACAAAAATGTCGTCCATGTAATCCAAACCAACTGTGAAGACGAGATTGAAATCTAATAGGTACACACTTATACAGTTTATTTTCTACTTGATAAGTAGATATGCCTTCTGCAAATTTAGTACGATTAGATACTCTAAATACATGCGTATCAACAGCAATAAAATTTTTTTTTAAAATAATATTTAAAAACAAGTTTGCAGTTTTTCTCCCTACTCCAGGTAACAATAATAATTCATCTTGATTTATAGGTACGTTTTCATTGTATAGCTTCTTTAAAATTCGACAAGTTTTAATAATCGCTAAAGCTTTTTTATTAAATAATCCTACAGATTGAATGATTACTTTTAACTTATCATAACCTATCTGTAATATATCTGATGGTTTTTGAACATAAACAAATAATTTTTTAGTAACTTTTTTAACTTGTGAATCAGATGATTTAGAAGACAACATAATAGAAATTAGTAATTCAAAATATGTCTTATATTTTAATTTAATTATTGGATTTGAACAATATTGTTCAAATTTTTTTAAAATAATAATACGTTTTTTTTTATTCATATTTTAAAAAATATTAAAAATTTTTTATTTAAATAATTTATGAAATATTTCAAAATTATATAATTAATGTAGTAACATCTAATTTTTAAATATATATTATTTTTATTTTTTATGATATTATTATCATAATATATAATTAAATCATAATTTAATTTTAATTTTCATAAAATATAATATATTTATTTATATATCATTTTATACGCGATAATTTATATTACATACGTTCGTAACTCAATGGTTAGAGTGCTACTATGACATAGTAGAAGTTAGTGGTTCAAATCCACTCGAACGTAAAAAAGTGATCATATCAAAAATGTTTATAAAAAAATTATTCTTAAAATATCCTCAACAAAAAAACTTTTTACTTGCTTTAAGCGGAGGAGTTGATTCTATAGTATTATTGCATCAATTATTTATATATAAAGAAAAATTCAAACATATCAAAATTCGAACTATACATATAAATCATCATTTATATTCACATTCCTTACATTCACAACAACATTGTGAAAATATTTGCAAAAAAAAAAACATACACATAATATTAGATAATATCTATATACCAAAAAATAATAAATATGGCATTGAAGGTTACTCAAGAATAAAAAGACTTGAAATTTTTAAAAAACATATTTTATTAAAAGAAATATTATTAACAGCACATAATCTTAATGATCAATGTGAAAATCTTTTTTTATCTCTCAAAAGAAAAAGTGGTATAGATGGTTTATCCGGAATGAAATATAGTTCTGTGTATCATGGAATGAAAATTGTAAGACCCTTAATATTCACACCAAAAAAAAAAATTATATCTTGGGCAAAAAAAAAAAATTTAAAGTGGGTAGAAGATCAATCTAATAAAATTATTCAGTATGATAGAAATTTTCTAAGAAACATAATTCTATCCAAAATATACACAAAATGGCCAAGTTTTTTACAAAACTGTACTAAGAGTATGCAAATACTTACCCAAGATCAACAATCTTTAAATTTTTTTATTTTATATTTTTTAAAAAAAAATATTTTTCCTGATGGATCGTTATCTTTGTTAAATTTTAAAAATCTTGAAAAAGAAGCTCAATATTCTATTTTAAAAAAATGGTTCCACCAAAACAGCACTAAAAACCCTACTTATTATATATTAAAACGCACATATAAAGAAATTATTCATAATAAAAACTATTATAACAAGAAAATAATTTTTCATAATCATGAAATAAGAAGATTCAAAAATACAATTTATTATATTTATCCCGGAAAGAATATTAAAAAAAAAATACTTTATTGGAAAAAAATAAATACAATTTTAAAATTACCAAATTATTTAGGAACATTAATACCTTCAAAAAGAAAAATAAAAAAACAAAAAAAAGATATTTATAAACTTCCTTATCCTTCAGAAAACGTATTGGTCAACATTCGTTTCTATATCAAAAAAAAATACGTAAATAGCACAACAAAAAAAACAATAAGCATAAAAAAAATTTGGCAAAAATATAATATCCCTCCTTGGCTTAGAAACACAATACCTTTATTATTTTATAATGATAAATTCATTGCTGCTATTGGAATATTTACAATTCACACAGTATCTCTTAATTCTCCACGATACATAAAAATTGTATGGATGAATCGTATTTTCTAAATTTTAGCTATATCTGTAACAAAAAATCATCAATACTACTAATTTTAATACGTTTATATAAACAAGAAAAGTTATTGATTTTATGATTTATAAGAGGTTCATGAATATTTTTCCACATTAAAGATGTATTTAAAAATTTTTCTACATTAACAGCTAAAACAGGCATAATAGGCTTTAAAAAAATCATCAAGATTCTGAATAAGTTAATTCCTAAAGAACAAATTTGATGAACTTTTTGTTTATTAAATATATTTTTTATTAAAATCCATGGTTTATTCTCAGTAATATATTTATTAGCTAGATCAGATAAATATCTAACCTTTTGTATAACTAAAGAGAATTTTCTATTTTCAAATAATTTTTCAATTTCGAAAGAAGAACTAATAAATTTTTCATAAACCACTGATTTAATTATATCATTAGATAAAATATTACAAAAATATTTTTCTAAAAAAGAAGCGTTACGCGAAGCTAAATTAATTATACTATTTACAATATCAGAGTTAATTTTACGTGCATAATCATATAAATTCATTTCTATATCTTTAATTGTATTAGATAATTTTGAAGAAAAATAATATCGCAAAGAATCCGAATCAAAAAAAGATAACCATTTACTTGCAGTTATTATAGATCCCTTTGACTTAGATAATTTTAAACCTTTAAATGTTAAATAACCGTGCGCAAATATTTTTGTAGGTTTTCTATAGCCATATCCTTCTAATATAGCTGGCCAAAATAAAGCATGAAAATAAATAATATCTTTACCGATAAAATGGAATAAATCATGTTTAGAATTTATTGACCAATAATCATCAAAATTTATATCTTGATTTATGCTGCATAATTCTTTAAAACAACTAATATATCCGATGGGAGCATCCATCCATACATAAAAAAATTTATTAGTATAATTAGGAATTAAAAATCCAAAATATGGTTTATCTCTAGATATGTTCCAAGAATTCAAATTACTAGATAACCATTCGTTAATTTTATTAAAAACCGATACTTGTAAAACATCAGAATTAATCCATTTTTTCAAAAAATCTGAAAAAACAGATAATTTAAAAAACAAATGGTTAGAAAATTTTTTTTTTAAAGGTGATCGTGATAACTCAGAAGTAGCATTTAATAAATCAGTTGCATCATAAATAGCTCCACAAACATCACAATTATCACCATATTGATCTTTAGATTTACATTGTGGACATGTACCTTTGATAAATCGATCTGATAAAAACATCTTTAAATGCGTATCATATAATTGAATAATTTTTTTTTCTTTAATAAAATTTTTTTTCAATAAACGGTTATATATTTTTATACAAAATTTTTTATTAGTTTTACTATGTGTAGATGAATAATAATCATGAACTACAGAAAATTGTAAAAAATCTTTTTTGTGTTTTTTTTGCACATCATGAATTAATTTTTCAGGACTAATCTGCAATTTTTTAGCTTGTAACATAATTGCTGTACCATGCGTATCATCTGAACAAATAAAAATAACTGAACGATTTTTCATACGAAAATATCGTACCCAAATATCTGCTTGAATTTGTTCCAATAAATGTCCTAAATGTATATCTCCGTTAGCATATGGAAAAGCACATGTTACCAACATTTTATTAATAGAAGATTTCATAAATGACCATAATTATATAATAAGATAAATTAATACTATTTAAAAGTTATAAAATATTAAAAAATCTTTTAATTTCCAAAAAATTTATGTCTATAAATATTCATATAATTCGTATCTATGTACATAAAATGACATTCTATATATCCTAAAAATAAACCACTACAAAATTTCTTTATAAGAAACCCCATATACTAGTTTAATTATGTATTCATACACAGTAATAAATGTATAAATTAATACCGATATTATTAACTTAGTACATGATAAATAATGTAGTCGTTCTACTGAAATATTCCATTACCAATTAGTATGAAATGTACCTGATTGATCAATTCTCTGATATGTATGAGAACCAAAATAATCCCTCTGTGCTTGTATTAAATTAGCAGAAGAATTAACAGTACGATATGCATCGTAATATGATAATGCACTAGAAAAAACAGGAACAGATATTCCGTTTTGTACGGCTATAGTAATAATGTTACGCAAAGATGCATTATAAGTATTACTAATATCTTGAAATATTGGAGAAAATAATAAATCAATTAAATCATTATTTTCATTATATGATTTTACAATATCATTCAATAGATCGGCTCTAATAATACATCCGGCACGAAAAATTTTAGCAATATTACAAAATTGTAGATTCCAATTATAATTCTGAGAAGCTCTTTTCATCAGAAAAAAACCTTGTGCATATGAAATAATTTTTCCTAAATATAGAGATTTTCTAAGATCATTAATAAAAACTTCCGTATCAAAAGATTTATCTAAAAATATTTTAGGTCCAAATAAAATTGTCGATGCAATCATTCTATTTACTTTCATAGAAGATAAATATCGAGAAAAAACAGATTCTGCAATTACAGAACAAGGAGAACATAGTTCTAAAGCACTTTTAACGGTCCATGTTCCTGTACCCTTACTGGAAGCAGAATCTAAAATAGAATCTAAAACAAAATTTCCATCTACATCTTTTTTGCGTACAATTTTTTCTGTAATTTCTATTAAATAACTACACAACTCTCCCTGATTCCATTCTTTAAATAAATTAGATATATCAATATTATTCATACCAATTAAATTTTTTAATAAAGAGTATGTTTCCGCAATTAACTGCATGTCACTATACTCAATGCCATTGTGCACCATTTTTACATAATGTCCAGATCCATCCGAACCAATATATTGTACACATGCTTCTTTATTATATTTGGCAGAAATACTTTCAAAAATTGGAGCTACCAACGTATATGCTTCTCTATTTCCTCCAGGCATAATTGAAGGACCATTTAAAGCTCCTTCTTCACCACCAGATATACCTACTCCTAGGAATTGAATAGATTTTTCTTTTAAAAAATTAAATCTTTTAATAGTATCAATATAAAATGAATTGCCACCGTCAATAATTATATCATCGGACTGTATATAAGATAGTAAAGTTTGTATTATTTCGTCTACTGGGGATCCCGCTTGAATCATTAATAAAATACATCGAGGTTTACGAATAGAATTCACAAATTCTTGTATAGATAAATATGGGAATACTCGTTTAATAGGTTTTTCTAATAAAGATTGCATAATCATATTTTTAGACCGATTAAAAACTGACACTGTATATCCAGTATTAGCAATATTATATGCTAAATTTTTTCCCATAACTCCCATTCCAATAACACCAATATCATGATTAGACATACACATCCTCAAAATAAATTTTCAAAATTTTTATATATAATTTTTTATAAATAATTAATACTCATTAAAAGTATTAACGTTATTTGTTAGTTCTACATTTTAAATTTTTTATAATTAATTTAAAATCTATATCTATAGACTGTAACAAAACCAATAAATGAAATAATAAATCAGATGATTCATTAATAACATTAATAGAATTTTTCTCTAAAAAAGCTATAATCACTTCAACTGATTCTTCACCAATTTTTTGAGCAATTCTATGTCTTCCTAAAGACAGTAAATTACTTACGTATGATTTGTCAGTAGTATTTTTTTTTCTTAATTTAATAATATTTTCTAATTGCAGAAGAAATGAATATACTGGTTTCGAAGATTCAAAACAACTAAATCTATTTAAATGACAAGTATTGCCTACAGGTTTTACATGTACTAAAATAACATCACGATCACAATCCGTGGTTAATTTTTTTACATGCAAAAAATTTTTAGAAGTTTCTCCCTTAACCCACAAACGTTTTTTTTTTCGAGAATACAAAGTAAACAACTTATTTTCTAAAGTATGTATACACGCAGATTGATTCATATATCCAAACATCAAAATTTCTCCCGAAATATAATGTTGAGCAATTGCAGGTATCATGTTTTTAAATTTCTTCCAATTTAAGTTTTTTATATCATTATAGGTTAACATCTTCTAATTAGTACCCTTTTTTCAGATAAAAAATTTTTTAAATCTATAATAGAAACTTTTTTATTATGAAATATAGAAGCAGCTAAAGCCCCTTCAACATTCGCATATTTAAATACATTTAAAAAATCATACATATCTCCAGCTCCACCCGAGGCCACTAAAGGTATTGAACAGATATCTCGAATTCTTTGTAATTGTACAATATCATACCCATTTTTCATTCCATCTGTATTCATAGTGTTTAAAACAATTTCACCTGCACCTAATTTTTGTACTTTCTTTACCCAATCTACAGTCTTCCATAGTGTGGCACGAGATTTACTTTTCTGACCGGTATATTGAAAAACATGATATGTTTTACTATTTTTATCGTACCATGAATCAATTCCAACTACAATACACTGTACTCCAAAACGATCTGCTAACTGACTGATTAATGCAGGATTAAGTAAAGCCGGAGAATTAATAGATATTTTGTCTGCTCCTAAAGACAAAATCAGCTCTGCATCCTCTACAGACGAAATTCCGCCTGCTACGGAAAAGGGGATGTTAATTATTTCTGCAATACGAGCAATCCACTTAATATCCAACAATTTTTTTTCAGGAGAAGCTGATATATCATAAAAAACTAATTCATCAATTCCTTCTTGTGAATAATATTTTGCTAGTTCAAGTATATCACCTACAATCACATGATTGTTAAATTTAACACCTTTTACTACCACCCCTTTATTAACATCTAAACATGCTATTATTCTTTTTGCCAACATTGCTGAGCCTCCGAAAAAGTAAATTTTTTTTCTAATAAAGCTCGCCCAATAATCACATGCTCTACGTTATGTTTTTTTAAAAGATATAAATCTGAAAGAGAATTTATTCCTCCTGAAGATTGTAATATTATCTTCGGAAAAATTTTTTTTAAATCTTTATATAAAACTATATTAGGACCTAAAAACGTTCCATCTCTGGATATATCTGTACACAAAACGTTCTTTAAACCATAAGGAATAAACTTATGAATTATACTTTCTAAATTAATATCAGTAATAGTTTTCCAACCATGAATAGCAAGTTTATTTTCATTATTATCAGTTACATAAGTATCTGCGGCCAATATAAATCTATCACCGCCATATTTACATAACCATTTTTTAAACATATTAGGTTGATCAATAGCAATAGTGCCTATTACAATTTTTAATACACCTATACTTAATAAATCTTCAATATCATTTATAGAGCGAATTCCTCCTCCTACTTGAAAAGTAACTTTACCATGATAGTAAGAAATAATTTTTAGAATATTTTTTTGACGATCTTTAGGGTTATTACATCCGTCTAAGTCTACTAAATGTATGTGTTTAGACCCCTCAGAAATATACTGATCAATCTGTTTAAAAATGTCAATATTATATAACATTTTATTACTATAATTACCTTGATATAACCTTACAATTTTACCATTAATAAAATCTAAAGATGGAATAATCATATATCTTATATCTCTAAAAAATTTTTAATTAACTGTTCCCCAACATTTCCTGATTTTTCTGGATGAAATTGTACTCCAAAAAAATTTTGTATTGCAACTGAAGAACAAAACTGAAGACCATGTGTTGATATAGAAATAGTATATGGATTAACATCCATATAATAACTATGCAAAAAATAAAATCGAGTATTATTATCAATATTTTTAAACAAAAAATGAGAATGTTTATAATGTACAGTATTCCAACCAATATGTGGAACAGAACAGTTTTTATGAGGTAATTTCTTTATTGAATTAGATATTTTATTTAATAAAACACATTTTTTTCCTTCATAACTGTACTTTCCTAACAACTGCATACCCAAACAAATACCTAGAATAGGTTGATTTGTCTTTTTTATAAATGATAATAAATGGTTTTGTGTCAACGTTTTTATTAAAGATGCAGCAGTACCTATACCTGGCAAAAATATTTTATCAGCTACTTTGATGTCATGAATTGAATCAGTAACGCTTGATGTATATCCTATTCTACGGATAGCACTTTTAATAGAATATAAATTAGAAAAACCGGTATTAATAATTACAATTGACATTATAAGACACCTTTTGAAGTAGGTAAACTATCTCCATCCAAACAAATGGCTTGTTTTATAGTTCTACCGAATGCTTTAAATAAACTTTCAGCACAATGATGATCATTTTTACCACAAGCATGTAAATGAATAGTAATTTTCATAGATTGACTAATTGAATAAAAAAAATGTTCTATCATACAAGCGCTTAAATCACCAATATATTTATGTTTAAAAACGGCACAAAATGACAAAAAAGAACGACCAGATATATCGATAAAACATGAGCAAATACTTTCATCCATAGGTAATGTAAATCCATATCTAGATATTCCAAATTTATTTCCTAAAGCATTTCTTAAAGCAGATCCTAGTGCAATTCCAACATCTTCAATGGTATGATGATCATCAATCCACAAATCTCCAATAACCTCAACATACATACAAATACCACTATGAATTCTAAATTGATCTAACATATGATCTAAAAAGTGAATGCCGGTATTTATATAGTTATCAATAGGAATATCAAGACTAACTTTTATGAATATTTTTGTTTCAAGGGTGTTTCTCGATATCTCTGATAAACGATTAGGACGTTTCAAACAAGAAACTATATTCTTCCATGAAAAAAACTTAGCATCATATAAAAAACTCTTTATACCCATATTATTAGCTAATTGAACATCTGTATTCCTATCTCCAATAACATAACTATTTTTTTTATCAAATTTATCATCATTAATCCAATGTTTTACTAAAGTAATCTTTGGTTTACGACAATTACAGTTATCGTGAGCAAAATGCGGGCAAATTAAAATACTATCAAAAAAAATATTTTGTGAAGAAAAAATACTTAACATTAAATTATGTATTTTACTGAATTTGTTTATAGAAAAAGATACACTACCTAAGCCATCTTGATTAGTTATCAAAACTAATTTATAACCAAATTTTATTAGTTGTAATAAAGAAACAATTACATCTTTTTCTAAAAAAAATTTATCAAAACTATCAATTTGTAATGTTTTTTTTGGTTCACGAATCAATGTACCATCACGATCAATAAATAAAAATTTTTTTTTCATCTTATATCTTTTTTTCCTTTAAACATACGTAAAACTTTAATTAGATCTTGGCATTCGTTTATAGTTCCAATAGATATTCTTACACAATTACTTAAACCTATTTTACATGATTGATCACGAACTATAATTCCATGCAACAAAAAATGTTGAAAAATAACATCAGACCTAAAAAACTTAACAAGAATAAAATTAGTTTTACTAGGAAATACGTGATCTACACACGAAAAAGACTGAAGTTCTTTAACTAAAAGATCTTTATTAGATGTAATCTGTAAAATATTCTTTTGAACGCATTTAATATTCTCCAATTGTAACGATTTTATAGCAAGATCTGATACAGGAGTAGCAATAGGATAAGGAGCTGATACCTTTTTAAGAACATTAATAATATTAGAATTAGACAATACAAAACCACATCTTAATGCTGATAAACCAAAAGCTTTAGATAAAGTCCTTAAAACAACTAAATTAGAATACTTATTTAATTGTGGAACAAAACTATTTTTAATCGAAAAATCAACATACGCCTCATCAATTATTAATAAAGTTGTTTGTGGAATCATATCAAGAATACTAATTATATCTTTTTTCAAAAAAAAATTTCCAGTAGGATTATTAGGATTACAAATATATATTAATTTAACATTATTAATATATTTTTTTATATTTATTAAATCCAATTGAAAATTTGATAATATTGGAATTATTTTTTTTTTAATATTATATATATTAGCTATCACTGCATACATATCGTATGTTGGAGGAAAAAACATAATTTTATCATTTTTTGGTACACAAAAAGCACGAATTAATAATTCTATTCCCTCATCTGCTCCTCTAGTGATTAAGAGATTATTAATAGAAGTATTAGAGTATTGAGCATATTTATTTAACAAAACAGATGATTGAAATTCTGGATATCGATTTAAATTAGTATGCTGATATTTAATAGTACTACTCCAAGGAGATTCATTAGCATTTAAATAAATACGACCAGTTAAACCAATTCGACGTGCAGATTGATATGGTTGTAAAGTATATATATGATGTGGTGTCAAACGTTTCATATTATGTCGACTCATTATTTTTAATAATTACATCTAAATGATTAATTCTAGTACTTACCGATTTACTATGAGCATCCATACCTTCTGTTTCAGACAAAACCATGATATTTTTAGATAATTGTTGTAGAGATTTCTTTGTCATAGATTGAATTGTAATTGTTTTTTTAAAATCAGAAACACACAAAGAAGAATACGTATTAGAAAATCCGTATGTAGGTAAAACATGATTAGATCCTGTAATATAATCACCTGCCGCACCCGGTGTCCATGAACCTAAAAATACTGATCCAGCATTTTTCACATGCGATAAAAAACTTCTAGAATTTTTAATATGTAACATCAAATGTTCAGGAGAATACAAATTCGATATTTCAAAACATTTTAATACAGATTTAGTTACGATAATTTTACTATTTTTTAAAGAACATAAAATAATATTTTTTTTTGTTAAACAAAGCATTTGTTTTTCAATTTCTAAAACCACGTTATTAACTAAGCCCTTGCTAGTGCTGACTAATATTACTTGAGAATTATTATCATGTTCCAATTGAGCTAATAAGTCAGAAGCAATAAATTTAGGGTTAGAATACTTATCAGAAATAATCAACATTTCGGAAGGACCGGCAAGCATATCAATTGAAACACAAGGATTCATTAGTTGACTAATTTGTAACTTAGCTTCTGTTACAAAAACATTACCTGGTCCAAAAATTTTATCAACTTTTTGTATACTGTTGGTTCCAAAAGCAAGAGCTGCGATAGCATGTGCTCCGCCTAATTGAATTACTCGTTCAATACCACATATCTTTGCAATATACAGTAATTCATTACTAACAGGAGGAGGAGAACATAGGACAATATTCGGACATCCAGCTAATTGAGCAGGTATGGATAACATTAAAGCAGTAGAAACTAATGGATAAAAACCCTTCGGAACATATAAACCTACTGAATTTATTGGTCTGCTTATATGTTGACACCGAACTCCAGGATATGTACACACATCTAAATCAGTAGAAATTTGTTTAGAATGAAATGTTCTAATATTTTTTTTTGCAATTAATATAGCATTTTTAAAAGATTGAGAAACCAAAGAAGAAGAAAGATTTATTTTTTTTTGTTCAATATAAAAAGCATCTAATTTAACTTTATCAAACTGTAAATTGTAGGCATGTAAAGCAGAATCCCCATTTTTTTTTACTTTTTTAAGAATTCTTGAAACAGAAGATCTCAAACTATTATTAATTTTTGATTTAGGTCTTAATAATATAGAATTTTGTTCTTGATTAGACAAACTATCCCAATAAAAAATATTATTACTCATATTTAACATAATTATTTTATTCCATCATTTTTTCTATGGGCAGCACTAGAATAGAGCTTGCTCCTAATAATTTTAATTGTTCCATAGTTTCCCAAAAAATATTTTCACTGCTAACCATATGTAAAGCTACTTTATTTCTATTTCCAAATAACTCTAAAATAGTAGGGCGTTCTACTCCTTGTAATAAATTTGTAACTGCTTTTAATTTATTTTTTTCAATATGTAACATAATATATTTAGATTCTCTCGCTTTAATTACTCCTTTAATACGATTTAATAACTTTTTAATAAATAATTTTTTTTCTGGAACTAAAGATTCTATTTTTTGAGAAATCAAACAAGCACAAGAATGATAAATAGTATCTACTTCTCTTAAACCATTTGCATCTAAAGTAGCTCCTGTGGATACCAGATCACATATTACATCTGCCAATCCAGAATTATACGCTACTTCTACCGAACCATTTAAAACAAATGGCTTAAAAGAAACTTTTTTTTTATCAAAATATCTTTTCAATAAATTCGGATATGAAGTAGCAATACGAAAATTCTGTAAACACGATATTCCTGAGTATTTCATGTCCAGGGGTACTGAAACAGACAAACGACAAGTACCAAAATCTAATTTTTGCAATACAGTATATGAAACAGGTTCTTTGACTAGCAATCTAGTTAAACATTTTTCTTTTAAAACATTAGAACCAATAATACCTAATTCTACTACTCCATCCATAATTAAACCCGGAATATCATCATCTCGGACTAAAAGAATATCAATTGGCATATTTTCAGCAAAAGCAAGTAAACTAGATTTTTGTAAATTGATTTTTATACCACAACTTTTTAGTAACTTATGTGAATCATAACTTAATCTGCCAGATTTTTGTATAGCTAAACGTACACGATGTTTATTCAATTTCATTACCTTATTCATTATTATTATATATAATAAAAAGAAAATTTATTTATATAAAAAGATAGTTATTAATTTTTATATAACATAATTAAAACTAAAAATATTTATTTTGATTCATATATTAATTCATTCTATGAAATATTAAATTTTAATAACTTTCAAAAATTTACTATATTTATAGTATAACAGTATATTATTATATAAAAATAATTGTTTTAATGTCTATATAAAATATATTTATTAAATATAATAATATATTATTATATTTTTAAAACAAATGTATACATAAAACTCATATAAAATAAAATTTTTATAAATTTTAAATTACATTACGATTACATAATAATAAAAAATATTATTCTTTTAACTGAATCATATTTTCAAAAAAAATATAAAATGTATTATGATATATATCAATTATTTATTAAAATTAATATTAATTTTAATAAAACTTAATTATTTATATAATTATAATTATGTAATAATTATAATTATATAACGATCATTATATCAATTCCATATTTACTACTCATAATCATGTTTAATAAAAATTAAAATAGCTGCATCATGTCCAAAAAACCTAGGAGCTTGATGAAAAGCAAGTATGTCAGGATGTTTTGATAACCAGAAAGGTATATTCTTTTTTAATATTTTTTTACCATATCCGTGAAGTATGCTAGCACAAAAAATTTTTTTTCGATGACAAATTGCAATTAATACTCCCAACTCTTTTTTCGCTTGATATAAATTCATACCATGTAAATCTAAAATAATTTCAGGTCTATATTCTCCCCTTTTTAATTTTTTAAGATCTAAATTATAACGAACATTCCGAACAAAACAAATAGGATCATCAGCTAAAAAACAATGTGAGTTTTCATCTACTACGTGTCTAAAATAATAACTATGTGCATCCTGTATAACAAAATCTTTAACATACAAATTATATTTACTATTATTTTGTACATTTATATGACAAATTTTATCTTGTACAATTTTTTTTACACCTTTCATGTAATACAAAAAAGTTTCTTTTTCATTCACATCAGTTATATTATTTTTTTTCATAGCTATACCTTCTATAATATTTAATTATACTAATAGAAATTGATACATATAAAATTATATAAAATAATGATATCATTTAATAAAAATTAAATAAAATATATAGTTTTCTAAAAAAATTTATATCTTCGTTCCTATTAATAATCATTAATCCTGATAAAATAATCTAACTATCTCACAAAATAAATAATGTTACTAGTTATATATTTCTTTTAAATAAAGAAAATATTATAATAAGATTATGTTATATATCAAAAAATATCCGTTTTCTTTTATAAAATATGAGGTTTATATGGCCGGAAATACAATTGGAAAATTATTTAAAGTTACAACTTGTGGCGAATCACACGGACCTATGTTAGCTGGTATCATTGATGGCGTTCCTCCAGGATTCTCTTTAAAAAATAGCGATATACAGCATGAACTAGATAGAAGAAGACCTGGTTTTTCTCCTTTTACTACACAACGTCGAGAAAATGATAAAATTGAAATTTTTTCAGGTATTTTTCAAGGTAAGACTACTGGAACCAGTATTGGAGTAAAAATAAAAAATACAGATATCCGATCACAAGATTATTCTAATATTAAAAATATATATCGTCCTAATCATGCCGATTTTACATATGATAAAAAATACGGAATCAGAGATTATAGAGGAGGAGGTCGATCATCTGCACGAGAAACAGTCATTCGTGTAGCAGCGGGGGCAATTGCAAAAAAATATTTAAAATTAAAATATAATATAATCATTCGAGGATATTTATCTCAATTAGGACCTATTCATTGTCCGTTTAATTCATGGAAAGAAGTAGAAAACAATTCTTTTTTTTGTAGTAACTCACAAAAAATTCATGAATTAACTGAGTATATGAAAAAACTAAAAAAATCTGGAAATTCTATTGGAGCTAAAATCATAATTATTGCTGAAAATGTTCCTATTGGTTTAGGAGAACCTGTATTTGATCGATTAGATGCAGATATTGCGCATGCTATTATGAGTATAAATGCTGCTAAATCAGTCGAAATTGGAGACGGAATTAAGGTAATTGAACAAACGGGAGATATGCACCGAGACGAAATTTTACCAAATGGATTTACCAGTAATCATTCAGGAGGAATTTTAGGAGGTATTA
The DNA here is from genome assembly GCF_900128595.1 of Buchnera aphidicola (Cinara pseudotaxifoliae). Classification (NCBI taxonomy): domain Bacteria; kingdom Pseudomonadati; phylum Pseudomonadota; class Gammaproteobacteria; order Enterobacterales; family Erwiniaceae; genus Buchnera; species Buchnera aphidicola. The sequence continues at coordinate 72,454 of NZ_LT635893.1, read as the reverse complement.
GCAATGGAGATAAAATCATAGTACAAACAGCGTTCAAACCAACATCGAGCATTAAAATACCTGGAAAAACTATCAATATATTAGGAAAAAAAACTTCTATCATAACAAAAGGAAGACATGATCCTTGCGTAGGTATACGAGCTGTTCCTATTGCTGAAGCTATGCTTGCAATCACATTAATGGATCATGTTTTACGTTTTAGAGCTCAGTGCGGAAAATAGAATTTATTTATATAAAAAAATAATAAATAATTAATTATATATAATTAAATTATACTTTTAAATATTAAAATTATATAATTATATAATATTCAACATAGATAAAAAATATATATATTATAACCAAATGATATATTATTCAGTATGTACTAAGATATTAAAAATTTTTGTTACTAATTTTTATAAAAAATATATATTTTAACTAGTAACTCAAAAAAAATCATAAAAATATTTAATATTCTTATTTTTAAAAATACTGATATTTTTATACTATATGCTATTTAAAACACCATTTTCTTTAAAAAATTATAATATAAAAATATTATTCACTTTAATTAATCATCATAACCGTATTAAAATATACATATTCTTGTTTTAACAAGGAATCATAACATGTTTAAAGGAAGTATTGTTGCTCTTATTACACCTATGAATGATAAAGGAAATATCTGTAAAAAAAGTTTAAAAAAATTAATTCATTATCATATCAAAAATAAAACTAATGCAATAGTTTCAGTAGGAACAACAGGAGAATCAGCCACGTTAAATAAAAATGAGCATACGAATGTTATTATGAATACTTTAGAATATGCAGATGAAAAAATACCTATAATAGCCGGAACAGGATCAAATGCTACCGCAGAAAGTATTTTATTAACTAAAAAACTTGAAAAATCAGGTATTTCCGGATGTTTAAATGTTACACCATATTACAATCGACCTACACAACAAGGATTATACCTTCACTTTAAAGCTATTTCAGAAAGTACCCATTTACCTCAAATATTATATAATGTACCAAATCGTACAGGATGTGATTTATTACCTCAAACAATTGCTCAGTTATCAAAATTAAAAAATATAATTGGATTGAAAGATGCTTCAGGAGATTTATCCCGAGTCAATAAAATTAAAAAACTAGTAAAAAATGATTTTCTTTTGATTAGTGGAGATGATGCAACTGCATTAGATTTTATTCAATTAGGAGGAATAGGAGTAATTTCTGTAACCGCTAATATTGCAGCAAAATATATGTCTAAAATGTGTAAGCTAGCCTTAAGGGGAGATTTTATACACGCTAGAAAAATAAATTCTAAATTAAATACTTTACACCATCTATTATTTCAAGAAACAAACCCTATACCTATTAAATGGGCTGCTAAATATATTGGTTTAATAAGACATAATAGCTTAAGATTACCAATGACAACCTTATTAAAGAAACATAAACATGTTTTAAAAAAAGCTATTAAATCAATATTATAATAAATACAATCAAGTATATTAAAAAATAAAATATTTTTATCACTATTACTACAGTAAATCTAATTTATTTTAAATATTGCATGATATCAAAATATTAATAAATACATAGACTATAATATATCAACGTATTTGCATATGTATTGATATACATTGTATACAATAATAAAATTCATACTTATCATTACATAAAGTAAATATTAAATTATTTTATGAAAAAAAAATCATTAATCACAATAATATATACAATATATATTATTGTGATGAAAAAATCATAAAAATAATGTATTTAAAACATTATAATAAATATTTTGTAATTTAAACAAATCCAAAATATTTACGCATTCATTAACTTGATGAATAGTTGAACCTAATAAACCAAATTCTACTATTTCATCAGATAAATCAAAAAGAAATCTACCATCCGAAGTACCCCCATTTGTTTTAATAACAGGAGTAATATTAGTAGTATTATAAATACTAGTTGTTAAAATATGGCACAAATGATTGGGTATAGAAAGAAAAGGTCTAGCATAGAATTTCCAAGAAATAGAATGTTGTAATGAATGTTTAACAAGTAATTCATTAATTGTATTTATGATTACTTGCTCAGTTATTAAAGGACTAAATCGTATGTTAAAAAATACGTTTAATTCTCCAGGTATCATATTAGTAGTATAATTTTTTCCTGAAAATATTTTTGAAATCTGAAGTTTAGTAGGTTCAAAAAAATCATTACCTTTATCAAAAGATAAAGTAGATAGTTCTAGCAAAAAAAGAGCAGACAAATGAATAGGGTTATGGGCTAATTCAGGATAAGCGACATGACCTTGCTTACCATATATTTTCAATTCAGCTGACAAAGAACCTCGACGACCATTTTTTATACAATCACCTAAAACTTTTTCACTTGTAGGTTCTCCAACTAAACAATAATTAATTCTTTCATTTCTTTTTTTTAATATTGAAGCAACTCGTTTAATTCCGTTTTTACCTGTTGATTCTTCGTCAGAAGTAACTAAAAAAGATATACGACCATTATAATTAGGATTCTTTTTTAAGAAATTTTCTACTGCTATTAACATAGCAGCAATTGAACCTTTCATATCTACCGCGCCTCTGCCAAATAATATACCATTTTTTACAGTAGATACAAAAGGAGGAGTTTTCCAATTTAATAAGTTGCCAGCAGGTACTACATCTGTATGTCCTAAAAAAGTAATAGATTTCCCAAAACCTCTCCATGCCCAAAAATTATTTGTATCATTAAAATTCATTTTTTCAATAAAAAAACCACACGATTGTAATCTTTGTATTAGTATTTCTTGACAACCACAGTCCATTGGACTAATTGAAGGTATATTTATTAATTGTTGAGCAAGATTAAGTACTTTGGTATACATACCATACCTTAATGTGATTTTATATGATTAAAATATTTTAAATTCTCAAAAAAAAATTATTATTAATACAATATATATAATAGTACCAAAAACAAATAAAAACAATTAATCTTATGAAATAAAAAAATTTTTTTTAATTCTATCTACTATTTTATTTACTGTAAAACCAAATATATCAAATACATGAGTACCTGGTCCTGATTCTCCAAACGTATCAATACCTATTTTTAAACCCTTTATTCCTATATATTTATACCAATAAGCACTGACTCCAGCCTCAATAGACACTCTATTTACAATCTTTCTTGGTAATACTGATTCACGATACATTTCATCTTGATTATCAAAGCAATCGGCAGAAACCATAGATACTATCCGAACATGATAACCCAAAGTATACATTTTTTCAGCAACATCAATAGATAAAGGTATTTCCGATCCAGTAGAAATAATAATAATACTAATTTTATTACCAAATTCCTTTAAAACATATCCACCTTTAAATATATTTTTTATTTGACTCTTCGTTCTTGTAAATTGTTTTATATTCTGACGTGATAATACTAAAGCAGTCGGACCTTCTTTTCTATTTAAACCATAAAACCAAGCGGTTGCTGTTTCAAGAGAATCACACGGTCTCCACACACTTAGGTTAGGTATTCCTCTTAACATAGCAATATGTTCAATAGGTTGATGAGTTGGCCCGTCTTCTCCTAGTCCAATAGAGTCGTGGGTATAGACAAAAATTTGTCGTGTTTTCATTAAAGCTGCCATACGAACCGCACTGCGTGCATAATCTACAAAAACTAAAAAAGTACCTGTATATGGAATAAAGCCACCATGATGATAAATTCCGTTAGCTATAGCCGTCATACCGAATTCTCTTACACCATAATGAATATAATTACCGATATCATTTTTGTTTATAGATTTAGAACCCGACCAAAGAGTTAAATTACTAGGAGCGAGATCAGCCGATCCACCTATTAATTCCGGTAAAAAAGGTCCAAAATTTTCTAATGTTTTTTGCGAAGCTTCACGAGTAGATATATCTTTCGGTGAACTATTCATTTTAAGTAAAAATTTTTGTAAAAAATCATTTAATTCATACGGTAATTGATTTTTTAAACGACGTTTATATTCTATATATAATGTTGGATATTCTATGGAATATTTTTTCAGCATATTTTTCCATAATGATTCAACTAAATCACCTGATTTAACAGCATTCCAGGCAGAATATATGTTCTTAGGAATATAAAAAGGATCGTAAGACCAATTTAACTGTTTTCGGGTTAAAGAAGCTTCCGTATCTCCTAAAGGGGCTCCGTGAACACTGGAACTACCGGATTTATTAGGAGAACCAAATCCAATAATTGTATTACAGATAATTAACGATGGTTTAATAATATTTTTTTTTGCAATTTTTATAGCATAAATAATTTCTTCTGAATCGTGACCATTTATTTCTATAACATGCCAATTGTACGATAAAAAACGTTTTTTTGTATTATCCGTAAACCATTCAGATGTTTCACCATCAATAGAAATTCCGTTTTTATCGTAAAATACAATTAATTTACCTAACTTTAAAGTACCTGCTAATGAGCATACCTCATGAGAAATACCTTCCATGAGACAACCGTCTCCAACAAAAATCCAGGTATAGTGATCCACAATATTAAATTTTTCTCTATTAAAATATTGTGAAAGTAATCTTTCGGCAATAGCCATACCAATACCCATAGCTAGTCCTTGTCCTAAAGGTCCGGTAGTAACTTCTACTCCGGGAGTACAATATATTTCTGGATGACCAGGTGTTTTAGAAAAACATTGTCTAAAATTTTTCAGATCATCTATAGAAATATTATATCCTGATAGATGTAATAAACTATATAACAACATAGAAGCATGACCATTTGACAAAACAAATCGATCCCTATTAGCCCATAAAGGGTTATTAGGACTATGTTTTAAAAAATCACGCCATAATACTTCAGCAATATCCGCCATTCCCATAGGGGCACCTGGATGACCTGATTGTGCTTTTTGAATAGCATCAATACTTAACATACGTATTGCATTCGATAATTCTTTTCTTGATAACATGTAAATTCCTTTGATGAGATAATTTTTTAAAATATAAAAACATTAAAAAGTTATTTTTTAAACAAAAATCAAGAAAATTAAAATACACTTAACAAAAAATTCTCTAATTCTATTTGATCATGGCTAAATTGTCGAATACCCTCAGATAATTTTTCTACGGCCATCGCATCTTGATTATGTAAAAATCTAAATTCAGACTCTGATATAGGTGTGGGCTTAAATGAAACAGTAGAAATTTTTTTAATATCTAGCTTTTTATTGAAATCACATGTCTTATTTTCTAATAAGTTCAGTAAATCAGGAGATATAGTAATACGATCACATCCTGATAATTCCAAAATTTGTTCTACATTTCTAAAACTAGCACCCATAATAATAGTTTTATACATATATTTTTTGTAATAAAAAAAAATTTTTTTTACAGCCAAAACACCTGGATCAGAAGCAGAACAATATGAATGATCTGTATTATTTTTTTGATACCAATCGTAAATTCTACCGACAAAAGGAGAAATTAAAAATACATCAAAATCAGCACATGCACGAGCTTGCGCAAAAGAAAACAAAAGAGTCAAATTACATAAAATTCCTAATTTTTTTAATTTATAAGCTGCCTGAATACATTCCCAGGTAGCTGCTAGTTTAATTAGAACCCGTGAAGTATCAATGTCCTGTTCTTTATATAAATTAATTAATTTAATTGCTTTTTGTACACATTGATCAGTATTAAATGATAATCTTGCATCAATTTCCGTAGATATATATCCTGGAATATATTTTAAAATTTCTTTACCAAATCTCACAGAGACCATATCACTAGCATTCTGTAATTGATTTGATTGCGATCCTCCCATTTTTTTAGCATATTGAATCGCTTCATTAATAATAAAATCATATTTTTTTGATAAAACACTTTTTAAAATTAATGTGGGATTAGTAGTTGCATCTTGAGGCCTATATCGTGCAATACACTCAATATCTCCACTATCCACAACAACAGTAGTGTATTTCTTTAAACGTTCTAATTGATTCATATGTAAAATCTCATAATATAAGCATGTAAAAATATTTCAATGTAATATAAATTAAAAATAAAATATAATTATTATAAAAGTTTAAAAAAACATATCATACTTAAAATAACGTGAATATATTAATTATATAATATCATACTAATGTCTTAATGTACTAAAACTATAAAATAGTATTATAAAATATAGAAATGTTAAAATAAACTTCTAAATAAAATAAAAAAATTTTTAACAATATTTTTTTATTACTAAGCTAGAGTTAGTACCTCCAAAACCAAAACTATTAGACATAGCGACATTGATAACAGTATTAAGAACATTCTTTACTACATTCATATTATAAGCAGATGGATCTAAATTATCTATATTAATGCTAGGAGCAATAAAATTATATTTTAACATTAACATAGTATAAATAATTTCTTGAACTCCCGAAGCACCCAAAGAATGGCCTGTAATGGATTTGGTCGATGATATATACGGATTTACCCCTAACATCTCAAAAACTTTTTTTATAGCATATAACTCTGTACTATCACCGATTCTAGTAGAAGTACTATGAGCATTAATATAATCAATAGAATCGATACTGTCTCGCGCAGCATATTGCATACAACGAACAAAACCTTCTCCGGAAGGTAACACGATGTTGTAGCCGTCGCTAGTAGCTCCGTATCCGATTACTTCGGCATATATATTAGCGTTTCTTGATAAAGCAGTACTTAGTTCCTCTAAAACAACAACACCACTACCTCCTGAAATAACAAATCCATCACGATTTTTATCAAATGCTCTAGACGAACACTCAGGAGTATGATTAAAATGTGTAGACAAAGTTCTCATAGAATCAAATTGAAATGCTAATTCAACACTTAATTCTTCTCCTCCACCTGCAAAAATTATATCTTGTTTACCCGAAGAAATAAGTTCATATGCATGACCAATACAATGAGAAGAAGTAGAACATGCTGCATTAATAGAATAACTAACACCATGAATTTTAAATAGAGTTCCTAAACAGGCAGAAATAGAGGATGACATGTTTTTAATGGCAAAGTATGGACTGATTGTACTAAATTTAGTTTTTTGTTTATTAAACATAGACTTATAACATTGAGCTGGTCCACTTCCAGATCCTATAATAATACCTACCCTCGGATTTTTCATATATATTTCAGGATACAAATTACTGTCTTGAATAGCATCTTTAAAAGATAGATAAGAATATATAGTTGCAAGATTCATAAATCGCAACCATCTAGACGGTATTTCTTTCATTCTTTCTAAAGAAACATCACCCCAAACAGTACTACGTAAACCATATTTTTTCATTTTTTGAGAAAAAACTATACCAGAAATACCATTCTTTAATGATCTTACAATATCTTGTTCCGTAGTACCAATACTTGAAATAATTCCAAAACCTGTAATAACTGTTCTTTTCAATAGTTAAACCCTTAAAAATACACTTAATTAAAATTAAAATATTCATCTACATTTTTTATGTACATAGAATAAACTATTTAATTAAAATTATTAAAATATTAAAAATATACATATTTTAATTATTAAATATTTTTATTTGTAATAAATTAAAATATTTATTATAATAATAATATTTTTAATAAATTACAATAATTATATATATAATCATAGCCTTAAAATACTATTTATTTTTCCAAAAAAAAATCAATAAAAGTGATATTTAAAATAAAAAAATCTAAAAGAGAGAAGAACGTTAATATGTATAAAAAAAAAACAACATAGGTTTGTTGTACATTGTACCAACACCTATTGGAAATTTATTAGATATTACGTATCGTGCTATAAATATATTAAAAAAAGTAGATTATATCATTACTGAAAATATAAAACACACATCAATATTATTAAAAAAATTTTCAATCGTAAATGTTTTATTATCTTTAAATATATGTAACGAACACAAAAAAACTAAAAAATATGTAAATATGTTACAATCCGGTAGTAATATCGCACTAGTATCCAAGGCAGGGACACCTGTTGTTAATGACCCAGGATATTTGTTAATAAAAGAATCTTATTATCAAAAAATTCGTATAGTACCATTACCAGGAGCCTGCGCAGCTATTACAGCTCTAAGTGCATCTGGATTTAAAACTCATCAATTTTGTTATGAAGGATTTTTACCTAATAAACACACTGCATGTGAAAAAAAACTATTTTCTTTATATAATGAAACAAGAACAATTATTTTATATGAATCTCCTAAAAGATTAATAAAAACCATGAAATTAATAAAAAAAATCATGGGTGAAAATAGAAAGGTTACAATTTTTAAAGAAATAACCAAAAAATGGGAGAATATTCAACACGGTACCGTGAAAAAAGTATTATCTACCATCAAAAATGAAGTAGCATGGAAAAAAGGAGAAATCACTCTTGTTATTAATGGATCAAATCCTATAAAACCTAATATAATATCTAAAAAAGCATTTAAAATATTTCATATTCTAGAAAAAATCATGCAAAAAAGTACAGCGATAAAAATTACTGCAAAAATATGTGGATTTAATAAAAATATTTTATATAATACTATTATTAAAAAAAATATTACATGAAGTTGATTGAACAGTCGCTATTTTATAGTTACATAATTAAAATAGAGGAAAGTCCGGGCTCCTAAGGGTATGGTGCCAGATAATACCTGGGAAGAGTGATCTTACGACTAGTGCAACAGAAAAAAAACTACCAAATATAAAAATATATATATTTATTTTTATAATATTCAAAAATATTTAAAACAGGTACAGGTGAAATGGTGCGGTAAAAGCGCACCGCAAAATTGGTAACAATTTTGGCTCGGCAAACTTCCACCAGGAGCAAGGTCAAGTAGAAGAGTGTGACCCACACGTAACTTCGGGTAGACTGCTTTGAATTAATAAGAAATTATTAATCTAGATAAATGACTGTTTTCAACAGAACCCGGCTTATAAATCAACTTCATGAAATATACAAATTTATTTTTAATAACCTGAAATTTGCACTTTATCAATTAATATTGATGCACACTGAATAGAGTTATTTACATTTATATCATTAGACAATGAAATAATATTATTCCACATGTCTAATAAATTACCAGAAACGGTTACACCGTGTACTGGATATTTTATTTTTCCATGATCTATCCAAAAACCACAAGCACCTCTAGAGTAATCTCCAGTTACTATATTTACACCATCCCCGAATAACTCTGTTACTAAAAATCCTGTATACATGAGATCTAGAATTTGATCAAAAGATTGAATAACTTTTTTATTAGTTGATATTAACCAATTATATATCCCTCCAGCATGTCCAGTACTAGATATATTCAATCGACTAGCTGAATAAGTATCTAACAACCATGTTTTTAAAACTCCATTATCAATAATTTTTCTAGACTTAGTAGCTATACCTTCATTATCAAATAAATTAGATGATAAACCTTTATCTAAAAAGGGATTTTCAAAAATATTTAACCAATCAGGAAAAATCTGTTTATCTATACAATTTAATAAAAATGTTGATTTTTTAAATACTGCATATCCATTAATAGCACGCTTCAAATCAATAAATAGTTCATATGAAATATCTGATTTAATAATAACAGGAGAAATTTGTGTTACTATTTTTTTTGAATTTAATTTTGCAATACTTTTTTGAGCACTACTTTTACCAACAAACATTGGTTCATCTAAATCTTTAAAATCTCTTGCAACAGTATAACTATAATCTCTTTCCATATAACCCTGATTACTTGCGACTGCACAACTAGATAGGTAATAATACGTGGACATTTGTGTTCCAATCCAATCAAAACTACTACCTAAAATTTTTAAATCAACAAAACATTCAAAAACAGATCCTTCAGTACTAACAACTTTAGAATCAAAATTTAAAGTATAAAAATCGACAATATTGACTAAATTCTTAATTTCCTTTAAACTAAATGATTTAGGAAAAAATATATTTATTGTTTTATTGTTCTTATATAATAAATTTATGTCCGGAAGCTTAAGATATTTATCAACATCTATATATTTCGACATAACAATTGACTTATCAATAGATCTACAGATTTCTGAAATAGATACATTATTAGAAAAAACAGAAGATCGACGATAATTATTGTATATAGTAACTATATGATTTACACAACTAGATAATTCAATATCATCTATAATACCATATCTACTAGACATAGAGATACGATATATTTTTCTGATTTCAACCATACCGAAAACAGAATTCTTTTTTAAATATGATAAAACACGCTGCATATTGTGCGTGAAGCCTTTTAAATCTTTTTGTAAATTATAACTAAATAACATCAATATATCCTTAATAAAGATTTATATGTTATTACATGATAAATATAATAACTACAATTATTTTTATAATATTAAAATATACTCTATACTTTTTAAAAAATAATTTAACAATAAAAATCTTAACAATATTCAATACATGTTATCATATTTTTTGATAAAATTGATTACATTAAAAATTTCTAAATATATTTCTTTAAAAAAATCAATCTATATAACAGTATTGCTCTGTTAATTTTTTTTTTATTAATATAAATAATTATTTATCTTTATAGTTATGGTAAAAATATGAAAAATTTTTCTCAAATTCCAGCTGGAAAAAATATTCCTCATGATATATACGGAATTATAGAAATTCCTGCTTACTCTAATCCTGTAAAATATGAGTTACATAAATCTTTTAATATATTGTATGTAGATAGATTTATATCTACTGCTATGTTTTATCCATGTAATTATGGATTCATAAATCAAACTTTATCATTAGATGGTGATCCACTAGATATTTTAATTCCTACACCATATCCTCTACAACCAAAATCTATCATCCGATGTCGACCGATTGGATTGTTAAACATGGAAGATGAACAAGGAATTGATACAAAAATCATAGCAGTTCCACATAAAAAAATCACACAAGAATACATTAAAATTGATAATATTAGCCAATTATCAGAATTATTAAAAAAACAAATCATTCATTTTTTCAATAACTACAAAAATCTAGAAAAAAATAAGCCTGTACAAATTCAAGGATGGAAAAATATTGAATCTGCTTATCAAGAAATCAAAAATTCAGTTACAAGATATCATAAAAAAAATAAATCAAAATAAATAAATACATAAAAATTTTAAAACTTTTATTTTTTAAATTATATATTAACCGAAATATATAATAATAATTATTATTACCGTTTGGAATAACCATTATGTCAAAAATATGTCAAGTTACCAAAAAAAAATCTATGTTAGGACAAAATCGTTCTCACGCAATGAACGCAACTAAAAGAAAGTTTTCTCTTAACATGCAATACCATAAATTTTGGTTACCGGAAGAAAAAAAAAGGATAAAAATACGAATATCTGCGAAAGGATTAAGAATGATAAATAAATTCGGAATTGAGGAAATATATAAAAAATATATTACATAGGTAAAAAATGGCTAAATCTAATAGAATTATGATAAAACTAGTATCATCTAGTAAAAGCAAACATTATTATACGACAACTAAAAACAAAAGAAATACTGTAAACAAATTAAAATTAAAAAAATATGATCCAATTTATGGAAAACATGTTTTATATGAAGAAAAAAAAATAAACTAATATTTAAAATATTTACAATATAAATACAATTTCACATATTTACCGGAGATCTACTGCAGATCTCCAATAAATTATATTATATTAATATTTTCATATTTACTTTATATACGTATATGAAAATAGTTTATATATGATAATTAAGATACTTAAAATACAAATATATATTTGTAATACAAACTATCAATGATATAACAATTTTATAATATATATTTTTAAATAATGAAAAAAATTTTTTATTAAAATAGTACTAATCCAATAAAATCGAAAAATAAAATATTTAAATAAAATTAAACCAACAACAAAAATAATAACTGAAAAAGAAGAAAATAATGATACATTAGGTAAAATTCTATTTAATAGCATACACGCTATATATAAAATCAAAAAAAAAAACAAAATTGGTAAAACACAATATACTCCATTTATAAAAATCAAACTAGAAAAATTAATAATAGATAAAAAAATATTTCGATATATAAAAATATCATTTAATGGAAGTACGTTAAAACTATTAATTATAAAAATAATAAATTTTAAATGTCCATTATGTGCAAAAAACAACAACAAAAAAAAAATACTCAATAATTGCGAAATAACTAAAGAATAAATATGGTGCCCAAAATCAAAAAAAACAGAAAATGACAAACCAATTTGAGCACTAATAATCTCTCCTATAAAAATTATACAAGAAAATACACACTGAAACAACCACCCCATTATCATTCCTATCAATATTTGATTACACATGATTATAAAAAAATCTATGTGATATATGTCACTGATATTATTATTAGAAACGAATGGTTCTAATAGATAACTTATTAAATAAACCAATAACATTTTTATAGATAAACGTATATTAGTGTAATGAAATATTTTAGAGTAAGCAAGTATAAAAAAAATACGAATCATTATCAATAAAATTGTACTATTTGTATAAGGAATATATTGATTAAATAAATAATTTATCATAATAATTAATTAATAACTGATATTATGTGAAAAATATTTTTTATATATGTTAAGGTGAGTTGCAACATCCAAGGACCAAATAATATGCAAGAAAAAAAAACTGAAATTATTTTAGGTATAAATGATAAAGTTTGTTCATTTATTTGTACAGATGCTTGAAAAATATTAATTAATATACCGCTAAATAAAGCAGATAATAAACATGGAGCAGATAATAATATCGCAAATTTAATAGAATCTTGAAACAAGGTACTTAAAAATTCTTGATCCATAATGACATCCGTAGAAATAAAAAAAAAAGAAAAAATTTTTAAATAAAAAAACTTTTTGAAAGTGAAATAATTAATAATTTCCAACCATCTGATAAAACAAACAATATTAATTTCAATGGCAAGGAAATTGTAGATGGCGGAACCATCATCATACCTAAAGACATTAAAATACTAGCAACAACTAGATCAACAATTGCAAAAGGCAGAAAAATCGTAAAACCAATCAGAAAAGCAGTTTTTAACTCACTAATAACAAAAGCCGGTAATAGAACTTGTATAGGAATATTTTCTACACTTTTTATCTGCGAGATTTTAGCTAAACGTAAAAAAGCAGAAATATCGGATTTTCTGGTTTGTTGTGTCATAAAATGTCGTAAAGGTTTTATTGCATTAGTTAGTGCTATACTGATATTAATCTCGTTTTTATAAAAGGGTATAATGGCTTTATTGTATATTTTATCTAGCACAGGAGACATTATAAAAAAAGTTAAAAACAAAGATAGTCCAATTAATACTTGATTTGGAGGAGAATACGGAGTTCCTAAAGCAGTTCTTAAGAAACTAAAAACAAGAATAATCCGTGTAAAACAAGTCATCATTAGCAAACATGCTGGAATAAAACTTAGTAATGTCAATATCATAGATGACTGAAGAGATAAATTCAATACATCAACTCCAGAATTAATTATATTATTTGTTGTATTATTTAAAATACCCTTAGTCATAAAAAATGGGGCAATAGATAAAAAAGAAACTATATTTTTATATAACATAATTACCTCATCTAAACCAAAAAAATATTGATTTTAATACATATACCAACATAGTATACCATGAACAAGGTTTATTTTTTTTTACAGCAATTTCTTTACTAACCGGCAATGTCTGTATAACACGAATAGAATTAGCCGTAATACTTAATAAAAATCTAATTTTTTCAACATGTAATATACAAAAATACTGAGAAGGACTTAAATAAATTCTATTAGTTATATACATATTATTACTATAAGTATTTGTAAAATAAAATAATTTAATTTTTTTTAATAAAAAAACACCTAAAAAAAACAGGAACAAAAACATACATAATTTACTAACTTTGTTTATGTAATGAAAATAATTTATTGTTCCATAAAGTATGTTGTCGTTTAAATTGGATTGAATATAACTATATAATTTCATAAATTATCCATGTAATTGTAAAAGTTATGTTATAGTTAATTTTATACTAATTTTATTATACGAACACCATATTTATCGTTATGAACTACCAGTTCTCCTACAGCTACTAGACGTTTATTAACGTAAATATTTAACGGTTCATCTACTTTATCATCTAATTCTAATATAGAACCATTAGATAAACTCAATAAGTCTTTAATGGTAATTTTTTTTTTATTCAACTCTATCGTAATATAGACAGGAATTGACATAAATGACAAATTATGTGATGCAGAATTATCATTTATTTTTTTTTTATCATCTGTGGAATCAAAGTTCTTATAGTTAATATCTACTTTATCAATTGTAGATATTTTATCTTTAGAATTAAAGTGATTTATTTTTTGTGTTATATTATGATTTTTTAACTTATCAAAACCATCTTGCATTACAATATCCTTAATAATAATTGTATAAATTTTTATTAAATAATTTTTTATAGATATTTAAAAAAATCTAAATTTAAAATAAATTCTATGTATAGTAAATACACTTCATAAAGTTAAATTAATTCAAAAGAATTTATTTTTGTAAATCCCCTACAATATATCTAGGAAAATATATTTTTAATCTACTTTTATGATTATTAATATATATTAAAAAAGTAAAACATACATAAGATGTATATATAAAGTTGTTTGACAATAAAGAATCTAATTGAATATATTGACCCGTATTAATCACAGAAGAAGAAATTTTCTTTAAAAAGGTTTCATTGAAAATAAAAAAAATTTTTTCCAGTAAACCATCTAAAACATACATTTCATTTTTAGTTAATTTTAAATTCCTATTCTGTACATCTACGTGCACTTTACAATTTCCAAACATGTTTCCTATAAACATAGAAGCAAAAAATCGTGAAATTAATACCAAACATTCATTAGAATAATTATCTAAAAAAAAGCTTTTACCAATAAATTTTAAATACTTTTGATTTAAATATATAGAATTGTATTCTACACTACCAGTGCAAAAATCTATATCTATATTACAATAAAAAATTTTATTAAATTGTTTTTGAAATAAAAAACAAAAATCACAAAACAATTTTTTAAAAAATAATTTTTGTTTTGCTAAAACAAAATTAATGAAATTCTTATGATGTAATATTTTTATTGCAGATTTTTTATACACGAAATCAGATTGTTTAGACATAATGTATGACTTATTTATTTATAATATAAAACATAACTATATTAATTATTTCTAGTAAAAATTATTTGATATATAATATCATAATTCATATTTGAAAGAACTAAAAATTAACAATTTTATTCATTTTTGTTGTAAAAAATTATAAATATTTAAACATAATAAACTATCTTCACGCTGATTTATTAATTTTTTTTTGTGTAAAATACTATTTTTAACACGTAATTCTAATTTTTTCCAAGTTTCTAATTTTAAATATAATTTATGATGTATTAATAATCTATTTTTAACTTTTTTTTTAAAATAATTCAAACAAACATGTTGCTGTAAAATAAATTTCTGTAACATCAATAAAAATTGTATGTATAACTGAATTATATATTGTAAACCCCCAAGAAAAAATTTTTTATATAAAAATAAATTATATTGATTATAATATTTTTGTAATTGTAACAAATGTTTTTGTATTTGTGCTTGTTTGTTTTCATAATATTTTATGTAATAAATATTTTTTTTAATATCAATTTCTATTTTTTTTTAAACGTATATATATGAGAAATATTATATACCATATGCATCACCGTATTATACATTAAAATTTTTTAATAATTCTGATAATTCAATAATTGATTGAGTATAAGTACAACGCTCTAAAAATCTCTGTTGTAAAAATTTTTCTAAAATCGGCCAAACACTTATTGCTTCATCTAATAGTTTATTATTACCAGAAGAATAAACACCTAAGTTAATTAAATCCTTATGACGACGATGACATGAAATTAACTTTTTTAAATATATAGATTTGTTATAATGATCTTTATTTACAATTGAATGCATGGATCTACTAATAGACTTTTCAATATCAATTGCTGGGTAATGTCCTGTTTCTGACAAAATCTGTGATAATATAACATGTCCGTCTAGTACAGATTTTGCTATATCTAAAATAGGATCATTGTATTCATCTCCTTCAGTCAACACTGTGTAAAAAGAGGTAATAGATCCTAGGCCAGTGCTATTTACATTACCTGTGCGCTCAATTAAGTAGGGAATATTAGAAAAAATAGAAGCAGGATATCCTTTTAAAACAGGAACTTCATACATCGCATTTGATATTTCTCGATACGCCATAGCATACCGTGTTAACGAATCAACTATCAATAATACATGATTATCTTTTTTACAAAAATATTCCGCAATTGATGTTGCATATTGAACTGATTGAATTTTAAGTAAAGGAGAAACATCCGCTGGAGAAATAATTAAAACAGATTTTTTTAGACTATCAGTACCTAAAATATTATCAATAAATTCTTTAACTTCTCTACCTCTTTCTCCTACCATAGAAACTATAATTACATCTGCATCAGTATGTCTAGATATCATACCAAGCAACATACTTTTTCCTAAACCCGGTTGAGAAAATATACCCATTCTTTGACCTCTTCCAACCGTTAATAAGCTATTAATAGCCCTTACTCCAGTATCTAAAATTTTAGTGATAGGAGCTCTTTGTAAAGGATTAGTAAATGATTTAAAAAAATTAAAAGATTTTTTTTTTGATTTGATTACCCCTAGATTATCTAAAGGACGACCAAAACTGTCTAGTGTTCGACCGAGTAAATGTTTTCCAAATGGAAATTTAACATATTCAGAAATATTATGATTAATATTATATCCCGAAAAAACTCTAGATCCAGGAAAAATACCATCTAAACTATTAACGGGTATTAAAAAAACAATTTTTTTTTTAAAACCTACAATTTTGCATACTGCTGTAGATAGTCGTTCGCGATATATACGTTCTACAAAACAAAAATCCCCTACTGGGAGATATACTCCTGTTGCTTCAATAATGAGATTATTAACACTTAATACTCGACCATATAAAAAATCACGAGTAATCAGCGATATTTTTTTTTCAAACTTATTAATTCGATCAAACCACATATTTAATACACCATTTTTATCTTTAATCCAATGAATTAGCTACATCATTAATTCGATGCCAAAAAGATGAAAGAGAAGCATCTACTTCTTCTTTAGCAGTAATAATACGATAACTGTAAATATCTATTTTTTTATCACTAATTACAGTCCAGTTATATTTATTCATTAAAACTCCAAATTTATTTGTTATAGTATGATAATGATCAGGATGAACATGTAATTGTAATTTCTGAAATATATATCTTGATTGTTTAATTAGTTTATTGATCCTTTTGATAAGATATTGCTGATTAACTGATAATACGTCATCCAAAAAAATTTTTGAAATATGTAACACGACGTTAATTAAACGTTTCGAAAAATTACAATTAAATTTTTTAATAGCAGTTTTAAACTGCCTTAAAAGAACTGAAAACTGCACCTGAATACAGTATGTAGTATTTTTTAAAAAAACATCATAAGAATAACCAAATCCTTGCATCCATCCAATAAAATACCCTTTTTTATATCCATCTAATAAACCTTGTTGATAACCTTTCTGGTATATACTAGAATATAAAGAATCATTTTTATTTTTAACAGAATCAGACAATTCTAAATTTTTATTTTTTTTAATATTTGAAGCACACGTTAAATAAAATATTTTTCTAGATTTTTTAAGACGCCATTTTTTCCATAACTTATCATTAGTAACAACTTTCATATACTATTCCTGCTCTAATTTTATAATGATCTTATCATCTCGTATGAATCTTTTAATATTTTTAAGTAATAATTTTTTTTTAAAATAAATAGTATTATAATCAATTGATTGACTTGATAATACTGTTTTTTTAAAATATTGATATTTCTTATGTGAAAAATTAGAAATAAATTTTCTTTGAACAGATTCGTCTGTGTGGCATAAAAAAATACATAGATCATCTATGTCGGTATTATTGATAATAAATTTTACACTACTATCTTCAATATTTACTATATCTTTAAAATTAAAATATTTACTTATTGATTTATTTAAAATATTTTTATATGGAGTATTAATTTTATTAATAAACTGAATAATATTATCCTGTACAAAATAAGATATAATATATACTATTTTATTAATTCTTTCTTTTTCTACTACAGATGATTTTTGTGTATATAAAAAAACACGAATAATTTTATTTAATTCCAAAAAACCAGAAGACTTCAAACCAGTAAAACTAACCATACACTTCAAAATATTTAATCTGTTTTGTGTACTAAAATAGGATAATACATCAGTTGTTAATGTTTTATTCATATATATTAACAATGCTGTTATAATATTTAAATTCTCATTTTTAATTAATAAAAAAATGTTTTTAGCTCCTAATGTTTCCAATATAGCGACATTATGAACAAAGTCATTTTTTATTAAACTTTTTTTAAAAAGCTTACGAGATACATCCAAACCTACTGTATTTTCTATAATTTTTAATATATGGTTTTTAATATTAAAATTAACAATTTTTTTTTTTTTTAATAATTTATAAAATTCACAAATTACTATATCAGTATATCTTAAAACACTAGCATCTAGAGTTAGGATTGCATCAATAAAACTACTAATTTCTGAATCAGTAAAACCTTTTAAAACCTTTGCTGACGTTTTTATGTCCATAGATATTAATAATAAAGCACTTTTCTGTATACCGCTTAAACGTATCATTTTTTATTTATCCAATAACGTATCACTTGCTCGATAATTTTGGGGTGTTTATCTAAAATATCACGCTTAATGAAAAGACGATCTTTATTGATATAATTATTTTTTTTACAATTTAATTTATCAGTATCGACATGCTGGGAATTTTTAAAATTTTTGTTAGTACTACTAACCGTAGCTAAGGAATTTTTTTTCTTGTTATCTATAATAATGTTTTTAAAATATATAAAAACCATTAAAAAAACAAAAAAAACACCAATACATAAAAAAAACAGATAATTTACATTTAAATAATTATATATAACAAAACTATTATGATTCGAGTTAGTATGTGAAGAAATAAATCTATAATTAATTATATTAATACAATCACCTCGATGATCAGAAAAATCTATTACTAATTTAATTAATTTTTCTAAATCTTGTAGTTCTTGAGTAGAACAAGAAACATATTTTCCTGCATCACTTTTTTTATAATTTATCAACACTGTAACATCTAAATGTTGAACCTCTGATCTTTTCAAATCAAGAAAATAATCATCGTTATAATCATTTATTATATTAGATTTTATAAATCCTTTATTAATAGAATGAGTAGCATCCGTGTTACTACACGATATATAATTATCCGTGTTAATAAAATTTTTTTTAAAAGTTGAATAAAAACAACCAAAATTGTTAATTAAATTTTTTTTTGTAAAAAAATTACTTAATTTTTTCATTAAAAAAATTTTTTTTACCATACTTTCTGAAATCATATTTTTTTTATTATTTAAACAAACATCTGAAATTTTATTTGATAATTTTTTAGATAAACCATTAATTTCAATGTTATCTGCTTTAACATTATGTATAATATCATTATTTTTTTTTATTTTAGCACGTACATGCACAACAAAATTTTTTGATCCGTACATAGGCTTTAATAAACGATTAATACTATCGCAATAACTTTGTTCCAAAATATTAATTTTTTTATATTTATTATCATTAAAAAATCTAGAATAATTTAAAGTATATTTATTTAATATATTTCCAAATTGATTAACTACAACAATATTATCAGCAGATAAATTCGGTACACTTCCCGATATTAGTAAAGTAATAGCATCTATTTGTTCTTGATTTAATTTTGTATCTGGGAAAACAGCAATAACTACTGATGCTGATGGTACTTGATCATCTTTAAAAAAATCAGTGTCTTTTTTGCATACCAAGTGCACTCGAGCATATTGAATTGGAAATATACACTCTAATGTTCGTGATAATTCTCCCTCTAATCCTCTATGATAATTAACATGCTCATGAAATTGACTAACACCAAATTTTTCCTGATCTAATAATTCAAAACCATCATTTTTTTTTATCACATCCTTGTTTTTCATTAAAGAAAACCGCAATTCATCAATTTTATCTTCAGGAACTAGTAATTGTCTAGAAGAATGATGCAATCGATACGGAACATTCATATCTTGTAATTTTGATATCACCCATCCTCCGTCTGTATCAGATAAATGATGATATAATACTACATAATTAACTTGATTCATCCAAAAAAAAACTACACAAAAAATCAAGATTACTGTCAAAAAACTAAAAACAATCCACTTTAATTTATGTGAAACAAAAACTAAAAAAAAATTCCATTTTTTTTGCATTCTTAAAAACAACATATTTATAAAATCCATACTTTTTTCCTAAAAAATAATTGTTATATAAATATGAAAATGTATGAATGAAGTATCATACCAATAAACATACATAATAACTTAAAAAATTTTTAAATATGTAATAATATACTATATTTATATGATAATATAAAAATTATATTATAAACATAGTATACAAAATAGGAAAAATATTATGAAAATAAATTCAGTACAACCGCAATCAATCAAAACAACATCTTTTGTATCACATCCAAAAAAAATAAAAAACAAAAATTTTTCAAAAGTATGGAAAAACGTACTACCTAAATCATTAGATATAAAAAAAACAAAAAACCAAACAAAAAATCTTAATTCTAAAAAAATCAACACAACAAAAATTGATCAAAAATATAAAATCAATGTATTCTTAAATATACAAAATAAATTAATCAGTTTATATGAAGAAATAATGAATATGCAAATTTAAATATAAATAATAAGATTATTTTTATTATAAACATAAAAAACTTTCTTTATTAATTTAATTAATGACATGTAATCAAATTACATGTCATCATATATATGTATTATACGTTTAGTAAAAAATAATATAGACAATATATAGTAACTATTATGTAATACACGACTAAATAATAAGTATCTGTTTCACTCTATGTAATAAAATTTATTATATTCAAAATATTAAAAACTATAATTAACTTATTACCTTGATATATATTCAATTATATATATTAAATTGTATATATTTAATTAAATTATATATTCGTAACAAAAATGTATTTTTTCCTAAATAAAAAACTATAGAAGAAACATTAGGTGTATGAACTCGTCCAGAAATACCAATTCTAATTAATGTTGCTACATCCTTAAAACATACATTAAATTTTAATACAGATTTTTGAATTAAAAACAAAATACTTGATTTATTCCAATCGGTTAATAAAAAAAAATTTTTATATAAAAATTGTAATATTTTTATATTAATCTCACTACAATATAAATTAATATCATCAATTTTTAATAAATTAACATCTTTATAAAAATAAACATATGATGATATAAATTCTTTTAAAGTATTATGATGTTTTAAAAATTCTTTTAATAAACCACGAATATCAATTTTTTTATCTAAAAAAATTTTTTTATTTTTCATATAAACAGATAGATATGCATATATAGTTTCAATCGGTAAACTACTTAAATAATAATGATTCAACCATAATAATTTTTTATCATTGACAATACTTGGCGACTGACTCACGTTTTTTAAATTGAAATAATGTTTCATATCTGTAATAGAAAAAATTTCTTGATTTTGATAAGACCAACCTAAACGCAATACATAATTTAAAATTGCTTCAGGAATAAATCCTTCATTAATATAACTAGCTATACTTATCGGAGTATTTCTTTTAGATAATTTTGTTCCATTGGAATCTAAAATCATTGATGCATGCGCATATATTGGAATAGGAGCGTTTAATGCATTCAACAGATTAATTTGTCTAGGAGTATTATTAATATGGTCTTCACCTCGAATTACATGAGTGATATTCATTTTCCAATCATCAATTACAACACAAAAATTATATGTCGGCATGCCATTTGATCGCTGAATAATTAAATCGTCTAATTCACAATTAGATATACATATATCACCTCTAATCATATCAGTAAACCTTACTATACCTTCAGTAGGATTTCTAAAACGCACTACAAAAGGAATATTAGATTTTTTAAAAATATGATTATTATTTAAACATTTTTGATCATATTTCGGTTTTTGTTTATTTAAAATTTGAATTTTTCTTAATGTATCTAATCGTTTTTGTGAACAATAACATTTATATGCAAGACCTTTTTTTAACATAAATAATATTATATCTTGATATATTTTTAATCGATGGCTTTGATAAATAGGTCCTTCATCCCACAGTAATCCTAAATACTTTAAACTATTTAAAATATCCGATACAAAATTATCATTCACTCTTTTTATATCTGTGTCCTCAATTCTTAACACAAACGAACCATTATGTTGACGAGCAAAAAGCCATGCATATAAAGCTGTTCGTACACCACCTATGTGTAACAATCCTGTAGGGCTAGGAGAAAATCTAGTTTTAATTTTCATAAAATACTCAAATTATTAATCAATGTGGTCAAAAATATTCATAAAACATAATATGTTTTTATAAAATTGTATATTTTTTAATCAAATAAACAAATATATATAAAATATATATTGACTCATAACATATCTGTTCTACAATATAGTTATACATAAGGGTGATTAGCTCAGTTGGTAGAGCTTCTCCTTTACACGGAGAAGGTCGGCGGTTCGAAACCGTCATCACCCATAAAATAAAAAACTAGGGTCGTTAGCTCAGTTGGTAGAGCAGTTGACTTTTAATCAATTGGTCGCAGGTTCAAATCCTGCACGACCCATATTATGGATATAAATAACAATAAAAAATATTTACACATCACTGAGAAGAAAAAAAGATATTTAATTGATCTATTAATTTTAATATAATACATAAGTTATTTTTATTTTTTAAAAATGTAATAATTGATTTAGATATATTTACACCAATACCTTTAATATTTGATACTGTTTGAAAGTTAGTATTAATAAATTTAATAGCTGATTTATAATATTTAGATAAAATTTTTGCAATAGAAATACCAACATCTAGAATTCCTAGAGAATAAATAAATTTTTCTAACCGAACATTTTTAGAATTATTAATATTACTAATAATTTTATTAGATAACTTTTTTCCTATACCTGGTACTACTTGCAATTTATCATAAGTTAAAGTAAAAAAATCTACTGGAGTATGTAAATACCCTATATTTATTAATTTAATAATATTTTTTCGACCTAAACCTTTAATATATATTCCAGATTTTGAAGAAAAATGTATTAATCGTTGTAAATTTTGTGCTGGACACAAAAAATTAGAAGGACAGTAGTATGTAGTGAGATTAAAAGAGTGCAACAATTTTGAACCGCATGACATACAATATTTTGGAAAAATAATTTTTCTAACATATTTATCTCTTTTGTTTATTAAAACAGCCCTAATTTTAGGAATAACATCTCCAGCACGATAGACTGTGACATAATCATTAATAAAAACGTTTAACTTTTTAAGTATTCTAAAATTATATACAGATGCTTTACACACTGTAACCCCAGAGATATTTACTGGTATAAAGTGAGCTACTGGAGTAATTGTTCCTGTTCTGCCAATTTGAAATGTAACATCTATAATTTTTGTTTCTACATCCTGAGAAAAAAATTTCAAAGCAACAGCCCACCTAGGATATTTTTCTGTACAACCTAATTTTCTTTGCAAAAAAATAGAATCTACTTTTATAACAATACCATCTATTTCAAAATCTAATTTTGATCGATTAACACATGCTTTATTATAAAAATCAATAACATCTACAACTTTATTACATAATAAACAATTTTCATGTATAGGAAACCCCCATTTTTGAATTTGCATTAATCGATCATAATGACTATAAATTTTTTTATTTGATATAAAAACACCATATCCATATACAAAAAACATCAAATTTCTTTTTTTAGTTATACGGGGATCTAATTGACGCAATGAACCAGCAGCAGCATTGCGCGGATTAGAAAATATTTTTTTTTTATTCAATACAGAACATTGATTTAAGATTAAAAAATCAGATTTTTTAATAAATACTTCTCCGCGTATTTCTATAATTTTAGGAATATTATTACCTACTATTTTTTTTGGTATTGAAGTAATAGTACAAATATTATTTTTAATATTTTCTCCAATCCAACCATCTCCTCGTGTAGCTGCAGAAACTAAAATACCATTTTTATATAGTAAAGTAACAGCCAAACCATCTATTTTAAAATCACAATAATATTTAATAGTATTAACAGTATTAAAACGTTTTTTTATTTTTTCATCAAAACGTATAATGTCAGATACATTATTAGTACTTTTTAATGATAACATAGGAGTTTGATGTACACATTCAGAAAAAATATGTAATTTTTTGCTTCCTATTTGTTTTAAAATAGGATTATCTGTTTTTAATAAATTATTTTTTCCATACTTTTTTTCTAATTTAATTAATTGATCACGCAACTTATCATACATATCGTCTGATATTACTGAAGCATCTAAAGTATAGTACCTGTAGTTATGGTATTTTAACTGTAATCGTAAATTTACAATTTTATCATATATTGATTTCATCATATACACCTATATAAATAACTATAAAATTACAATAAATCATAATATATAAATACTTACTTTTCAAAATATATAAAAATAAATTTATTTTTTTAAAAAAAATATAATTATAAAAATATTTCTATAGTTTAATTTTTTGTATATATAAATATAATTTAAAAAATATTCTCGATATTAAGAATACTGATTATAGTTTTTATTATTTTAAATAAAAATACTCTAAGAATTAATTATAAATTATATATAATTATATTAGTAATTATTATAAAAAATTGTTATTCTCTGTATATATATTATGTATAAAACAAATATTTATATAAATATAGAAGTGTGAATCAATACAAAAAAAGTTAATTATATTTAATATAATGCAATAACTATAATAAAAAATTCAGTAAAAAAACTAAACATCATAACAACAATTATATATTAAAATAACGATAAAAATTAACATAATATTATTTATGAATATAAAAAAACAATGTATTTTATCACCAATAACTGGAATCGTTCAAAATATTTATAACATAAAAAACACAGTTATAAGTCAAAAAAAAATAATAATTCATTCTAATAAAAAAATAATTGTATCTCCATGCAATGGAAAAATAAAAAACTATTCTTCTAAAAAAATAGAATTTTTAATTCAATCTGAATATGGTGCAAAAATTTTAATAAAAAATAAACTATTTAAAAAAAAACATCAAAAATATACCGTTGTCTCGATGAATAAGGAATTTGTAAGCACTTGTACAGGAAAAATTTTATTTGTGATACATAACGCTAATTCAAACAATGAGCCTATACATATTCTCACAACCATTAAAATTACATGTAAAAAAGAAATCAGTGATCCAAAAAAAAAATTATATAAAACACAAGCAGGATTAACAATCCTAGCTTATATATAAAAATTTTTTATATACATAACTTATTTACAATAAAAATATATAAAACATATATTTTATTTTAATGAATAATACATGAATTGTGTATAAAAACTATAAAAATATAAAATATAATTTTAAACACTATAAATCTAGTATTTATTTTTATATAAAATAAAAAATCATAAAAAAATACTTTAAAAATTTTTTGTTATTTTTTTTCTCCATTGATTTAGACGATTTACTCTTAAACGATACAATTCATGTTTGATAGCAATTCCTTGAAACAATTTTATATCTATATCTGTATGAACAGAGATATCTTTAATTGCTGAAAACATAGATATTAATAATTTTCCTAAAACTAAAGAACTATTTTTATAATTATATTTAGTAGTGCCATAAAATTCTAAATATATCAATTTTTTTAATCTATCTGGTTTTCTCCACACATCAATAATATCAAAAAAATCAACAATTAATTTAGAATTTTGATTTATAATATTTTGTAAAAAATTATGAAAACCACACACAATAATTAAAATTTTTTGTGTTTCTTTAGGAATTTTTAATCGTGTACACAAACTTTTTATTAAAAAAATAGGTTTTTTGTAAAAAAAACAATACTCAATATTTTTATCTGAAATAGAATAAACATAACTTATGAACTGTAAAAAATAAGAAAACCTAATATCAACATCCATAGTAAATTTAGAAATTCTAGATAACTCCATTAAACTTAATTGTAAAATATTCATATAGTTAACATGAAAGTTTAAAAAATTAGTTTTTCTATAAAAAAAATTAATTTCTGGAAACAAATATAACAATGCGTTACAGTGATACAAAATTTTGAAATAAACATGAGGATTACGTACACACAACCCTTTATACGTTTCTTTCCAAATTCTTTCCGGAGTTAAATATAATAATTCTTTTCTTTTACAAATCAACTTCATTAATGTTAAAGTTTCTTTTGCAATATAAAAACCTAAATGTGATAATGTTGCAGCAAATCTAGCTACACGTAATACTCGTACAGGATCTTCAATAAAAGAAGAAGAGACATGACGCAAAATTCTTTTTTTAATATCTTTCTGACCATTAAATAAATCAATAATATTTCCGTATT
The DNA here is from genome assembly GCF_900128595.1 of Buchnera aphidicola (Cinara pseudotaxifoliae). NCBI lineage: Bacteria > Pseudomonadati > Pseudomonadota > Gammaproteobacteria > Enterobacterales > Erwiniaceae > Buchnera > Buchnera aphidicola. The sequence continues at coordinate 45,547 of NZ_LT635893.1, read as the reverse complement.
TATCTTGAGCAATTGCATTTATAGTTAAATCACGTCTAATCAAATCTTCTCGTAAAGTAATTTTTGAAGAAAAATCAAACAAAAATCCAGAATATCCAACACCATTTTTTTTTTCTGTTCTCGCTAAAGCATATTCTTCACGTGTTTTGGGGTGTATAAAAACCGGAAAATCCTTTCCTACTTGTAAATAATTTTTTTTTAACATTTTTTGAGGTGTACTTCCTACCACTACCCAATCACGATCATGTACAGGAAAACCTAATAAACGGTCTCGAATAGCTCCACCAACTAAATAAATTTTCAAAATATCACCTATGAAATAATGTAAAAAAAATACAAAAATATATTGATAATAAAATTATAAAAATTTGTGAATTTATAAAATAATTAATATATTTTTATTTAAAAATATATTTTATAAAATAAAAAAAATAATCACCCTATATGATTCACATTAATTATTTTAAAAATCAATTACAAAAAAAAAATCAATTAAAACTATCATTGATTAATAACGTAGGATATACTTTTATAGATTGATCATAAGAAAATAAGTTTAATTTGTATCTTAAAAAACCTACATATGCGATCATAGCAGCATTATCAGTACAAAAAATTTTTTTAGAAAAAAAACACCTCATATTATTATTTTGTAATAAAATTTTTAATTTTTTTCTTAATAAATGATTAATACTGAAACCACCACATACTAAAAAATTTTTTACATTATGTTCTTGAATAGCAAGTGTACATTTTATTATTAAAGTATCTACTATAGCTTCTTCAAAAGCCATAGCTATATTATATTTTTCGTGTGATAAATTAGAACACTTTAAAATAACGTTTTTAACATGTGTTTTTAGTCCAGAAAAACTAAAATTTAAATTAGATTGCTTGGTCATTGGTCGAGGAAAAAAATATTTTCCAGTTTGACCGCGTTTTACTAAATAAGACATTTTTTTTCCTCCTTCATATCCTAATCCTAATAATTTTGCTATATAATCAAAAACATGACCTACTGCATCATCTAATGTTTCTCCTAGTACAGTGTATTGACCTAAATTATCAACTTTAATTATTTGTGTATTTGCTCCGGATACTAGTAAAGCTAAGAAAGGAAACGAACAATTTTTACTTGTTAACATCGCTGAAAATAAATGTCCTTCTAAATGATTAACAGCAATACACGGAATATTTAAAGCTAGCGATAAAGTACGTGCAATCGTTGCCCCTACTAAAAGAGAACCAGCTAAACCTGGTCCAATTGTATATGCAATAGAACAAAAAGCATTTTTTTTTACATTAAAATTATCATCAAATAAATATTTTGTACAAACTTGTCTAATTAAAAAAAACAAATTATCTAAATGAGCTCGTGCAGCTAGCTCAGGGACAATTCCGTGAAATTCTTTATGTACATTATTTTGATGTAAAATAGAATGAAATATTAAACCTGATTTTTTATCATAAATAGCTACAGAAGTATCGTCACAAGATGTTTCAATTCCCAATATCCTCATAATTCATCCTTTAATGTAATTAATTCTAATAAAATTTATTAAATATATATTATTTGTCTAATCGTGTATCATACGTATTGTGATATAATTTTATATCATACATATAAATACTATTGTCTATATATTATACTATAATACAAAGATAATAATTTATATAAAACTATATCCATAAAACACCATTACTATCATATTTATAATAAATTAATTAAATAAATATTATGGAAAAAATCATGCCAATTATTACAATAAGAGAAAACGAACCTTTTGATGTAGCTTTAAGAAGATTTAAAAGATCCTGTGAAAAAGCAGGTATATTAGCTGAAATACGCCGTAGGGAGTTTTATGAAAAACCTACAACAAAAAGAAAACGAGCAAAATCATCAGCAATAAAAAGATTAGCTAAAAAACTAGTTCGTGAAAATGCTAAACGCATTAGGATGTACTAAATTATTACTTTTTATATTCTAAAAATATTCAGACCGTCTATTGTAAACAATAACGGTCAAAAAATTTAATAAATATACAATGATTAAAAAAAAATACAGAAAAATTCCTCAAAAATTTATCCACGAGTTAATAGAACGTACAGATATAATAGAATTAATTAATAAATATATTACTTTAAAAAAATCTGGGAACAATTATAAATCATTATGTCCTTTTCACAATGAAAAAACACCATCTTTTGTTGTCAGTCCACAAAAACAGTTTTTTTATTGTTTTGGATGCGGAATACATGGAAATGTAATAGATTTTTTAATGAAATATGAGAAATTAAATTTTCTGAATAGTATTATCGAACTAACTACTTTAAATGGTATTAATATTTCATATCTTCAAAATCAATGTGAATCACTACAAACACATTCTTATAAGCGTAGGATACATTACATCTTGTATAAGGTATCTAAAATTTATATAAAAAATTTATTCAAGTTACCAAATATAGCATATCAATATTTAATAAAAAGAGGAATTAATGCTTCAACAATAAAAAAATTTTCTTTAGGTTTTGCTACTTCATATAGTAATCAAATTACACGCTACATACAAAAAAAACACATCTATAAATCTATTATAATGGATTGTGGTATAACTATTCAAGATAAAAAAAAAAACCTATGTGATCGATTTAAAGAAAGAATTATTTTTCCAATAAAAAATAAACACGGTCATATTCAAGGATTCGGGGCTAGAGTATTAAATGAGTATAATTATCCAAAATACTTAAATTCACCAGAAACAATGACATTTCAAAAGAAAAAAAATCTCTATGGAATATATGAGCTGAATCGTTACAATCCTAAACCCAAAAAAATATTAGTTGTAGAAGGATATTTAGATGTCATTTCTCTAGCGCAATTTAACATTAATTATTCAATTGCACTATTAGGAACAACAGTTACAAAATATCAACTACAACTATTATTTAAAATCAGTAAACATATTATCTTTTGTTTTGATGGTGATTATGCTGGTGAAAAAGCTAGTTGGATTGCATTAAATTTATCGTTAAATTTTTTATATGATAACTATACAATAAATTTTATGTTATTGCCAAAAAATGAAGATCCTAGTAGTCTTATTGTAAAAGACGGTAAAAAAAAATTCGAAAATAGAATTAAAAACTCAGAAACATTATATTCATATTTATTCAAAAATGTTTCTAGTAACATGAATTTAAGTTGCATTAATGATTGTATAAAACTAAGTCAGATCACTATTCCTTTAATTAAAAAAATACCTAGTCAAACAATAAAAATCTTTTTAAGAAAATTATTAGGAAACAAAATTGGAATACTAGATTCTCATCAATTAAAAAAACTGATTACTATATCATATCAAAAAAAAAACCAAAAAATATATAAACCATTCAAAATTACTACTATGAGATTATTGATTAGTTTGATTCTTCAACATCCAGAATTAGCTCTAACCATCCAAAAAACAGAAAAAATCAAAAAATTTAATATAATTGGAAAAAAAATTTTAATCAAATTAATACAATTAATTTGTAAAAAAAAAATACTTACAACAGGACATTTGCTAGAATTTTATAGACATACACCATTAGAAAAAATTTTTAAACATTTAAGTACATGGGATCATATAGTTAAAAAAAATAAATTACAATCTCTGGTGCAAGAATTAGTGCATAATTTAAAAATACAACATTTAGAATACCAATATAATCAATTAATTACTTTAGAAAGACAATACGGTTTAAATCTTATAGAAAAAAATAAGTTATGGCATATTAATAAAAAAATAATGAAAATTAAATATAGTAAATACTCATCCAATAAAGAAAAATCCAACTAATATTTAAAACTATTAGATAGTTTGCATTAAAGACAAATCATAGTTTATTGATATACAATAAAATATATTAAATATTATAAAATAAAAAACAATTTTATACATTAAAAAATATATATTATTTATTTTTTAAACAAATCAAGCAATATAAATGGATATCATCCTATGAAGAAAAAACCAAAATCACAGTTAAAAATGTTAGTTTCTCATGGAAAAGAGCAAGGATATTTAACATATTCAGAAGTACACGATCATCTTCCAAACGAAATCACTGATTCTGAACAAATAAAAAATATTATCCAAATGATAAAAGATCTAGGAATTCATGTAGTAGAAGAAGCGCGAGAAATAGAAGAAATTATTATTAATGCAACACCAACTGATACCGATGAAGAAACAGCAGAAGCTACTGCTCAAGTATTGTCGAACGTTGAAACAGAAATTGGAAGAACAACTGATCCCGTAAGAATGTATATGCGAGAAATGGGTTCCGTAGAACTCTTGACTAGAAAAGGGGAAATAGATATAGCTAAAAGAATTGAAGAGGGAATCCATCAAGTACAATCTTCCATATCTGAATATCCTGAAGCAATTTTATATTTACTAAAACAATACACTCGCGTGGAGTCAGGAGACATTAAATTATCCGAATTAATTACCGGTTTTATAGATTTAAGTATAAAAAAAAAAATATCCAATAATATAAACATCACAGTAACTGATATGCCTCACAATAAGATTGATAAAAAAAAACAAACTACATTAGTAGAAGAACCGGCTGATGAATATAACCATATTGATCCTAAATTAGCACAAAAAAAATTCTTACAATTAAAAAAACAATATTATACTGTTAATCAAACTATAAAAAAAAAAAACAGAAACCACAAAGATTCTATCGCCGCAATTTATGAATTATCCGAAATATTTAAACAATTCAGATTAGTTCCAAAACAATTTAACTATTTAGTAAAAAGAATGAGAAAGATGATTGAAAAAGTTCAGATACAAGAAAGAAAAGTCATGAAATTATGTATAAAAAAATGTAATATGCCTAAAAAAAATTTTATAAAACTTTTTAAAGGGCAAGAAACTAGTTACTCATGGTACAATACAGCCATAAAAAAAAAAACACCATGGTCTTGCAAACTACATGTGGTGCAAAAAGAGATATATGACAGTATAAAAAAACTACTAAAACTAGAAAAAAAAACAGGATTAACCATCAAACAAGTAAAAAATATAAATAAAAGAATTTTGCTTGGAGAAGAACAAGCTAAAAGAGCAAAAAAAGAAATGGTAGAAGCAAATTTAAGATTAGTAATTTCTATTGCAAAAAAATATACTAATAGAGGATTACAATTTTTAGATCTTATTCAAGAAGGTAACATTGGATTAATGAAAGCAGTTGATAAATTTGAATATCGTCGAGGCTATAAATTCTCTACTTATGCAACATGGTGGATACGACAAGCCATTACTAGATCTATAGCAGATCAAGCGAGAACAATTCGTATTCCTGTACATATGATCGAAACAATTAACAAATTAAATAGAATTTCCAGACAAATATTACAAGAAACTGGTCGAGAACCCACACCAGAAGAATTGTCAGAAAAAATGTTACTTCCAGAAGAAAAAATAAGAAAAGTGTTAAAAATTGCAAAAGAACCTATTTCTATGGAAACACCCATAGGAGAAGATGATGATACACATTTAGGTGACTTTATTGAAGATACCAACCAAAAATTACCCCTAGAATCAGCTACATCAGAAAGTTTAAAAACAATTACTAGCGATGTTTTATCTGGATTAACAGAAAGAGAAGCAAAAGTGTTAAGAATGAGATTTGGAATTGATATGAATACTGATCATACATTAGAAGAAGTTGGAAAACAATTCGATGTAACACGTGAAAGAATTCGTCAAATTGAAGCAAAAGCACTCAGAAAACTACGCCATCCTAGTCGATCAGAAATATTAAAAAGTTTTTTAGACAATTCTTAATACTTCATATATATACAAAAAACCATCAACAAAAGAAATTAAAATTTAATTACATTAAAATATATAACACATATATATAACAATCAAAACAATATTTTATTTTTAAAATCACTATATAAATTCAGTTTTCTCGTGCTACAAAAAATACTCAGTTCTAAAACATCATATTCATCAAAGTGATAGATGAGCTGACAAAAAATACATAAACAATATATACAATAAAACGTTGTATGCAATTCATAACTATTTTTATAGATATATGTAAAAAAAAATCACAAAAAATAATATTTAATTATAATTATTAATTATAAAATATTCACACTAAAACCTTCTAATAATATTCAAATACATTGAATAATTTTATTTAATAAATTAAAAATATTATTTACAAAAATTATATAACATTTAATAATACTCAAAAAAAATGATTATCATCATATTTTGTATAAAATATATTTTTAATTAACAGTTATGCTTTAAATACCTATAAACACTTAATATTTAATTATTTACGATAATTTTAAAATAATATTTTTTATTTATATAACACATATACCTAAACACTAACCACATAGAACTAAAAAAAATCCTTCTCTGTTATTATGTACTATAATATAAAAAAAATTTACATATTACATCTTATATAATGTATTTTTATAAAATTTATTATTAAAATAAATTAAATTTATATTCATAAAATTTTTATATATTTAAAATAATTTTTATCAACATCATGCGATGTTTAAAATATCGCATGATGTTAATAAAATATTTTTATCATAAAAAGTATTATATTAAATATGTTATATCATGAAAGATGAAGTAATCGAGTTTTTACTGCATCTAATGAATTTTTGATCTGTTCTGGAGATACTCCACCAATTGCATTTTTTCTTTTTAAACATGATTCTAAAGTTAAATATTTATATACATCTTTTTCTACAATTACACAATATTTTTTAAATACTAACAAATCCAATTCTTCTAAATATTTATTTTGACGAATAGCTTCTACAACAATATTTCCAACTATGTGGTGAGCATCTCTAAACGAGATCCCTTTATTTACAAGGTAATCAGCTAATTCAGTAGCGTTACTATATCCTTCCCGAGCTAACTGTTTAGAACGTATTTTATTTATTTTTAAGTTATTTAATACAACACAACTCATATCTAAACATGCTATCCAACTATCTATTCCTTGAAATAAATATTTTTTATCTTCTTGAAAATCTTTGTTATAGGATAACGGTAATCCTTTTAATAATACTAAAATTGAGAGTAAAGAACCGTACACACCGCTACATTTACCTCTTATTAACTCTAAAACATCTGGATTCTTTTTTTGTGGCATTAAAGAAGACCCTGAAGTTATAGAATCAGATAGTTCAATAAAATTAGCTTCACCGGAATTATAAAATATCAAATCTTCTGAAAAACGAGACAAATGCATCATACTAATTGACGCTGCAGATAAAACGTCTATAATAAAATCTCGATCAGATACACTATCCAAAGCATTTTTTGTACTACTAGAAAAACCCATCAGTAAAGCTAATTTATTTCTGTTAATATCCCAAGAAGTTCCAGCAATAGCTCCGCATCCTAGAGGAGAATAGTTCAGATTTTCAATAACATTTAAAACTCGTAATCGATCTCTTTCTAACATTTCAATATATGCTAAGCACCAATATGAAAATGTAATCGGTTGAGCTCTTTGTAAATGTGTATAACCAGGAATAATAGTATTTTGATGTAAATATGCTTGATTTAAAAAAACACTCTGTAACTTAACAATTTTTTTTAAAATAATTTTTGACTTTCTTTTACACCACAATTTTAAATTTGTAGCTATTTGGTCATTTCGACTTCTGCCTGTATATAATTTTTTTCCAATTATACCAATTTTATTAATTAATAATGTTTCTATCCAACTATGTATATCTTCTGATTCTGATGCTACGATCTTTTTAACATTATTAATATACTTTTTTGAAATCCAATACAGTGTTTTTTCTATTAATTGTTGTTCTTGACGAGTTAATATTTTTACATCCAACAATATTTTTGACCACGCTATAGAAGATTTTATATCATCTTGTATTAAGCGATAATCAATATTTAGGGAATTATTAAATTTTTTAAATTTTACATTAGATTCTTCAGTAAATCTTCCACCCCACAAAGACATATATTTACCTCATTAAAAATATAATATTCATACATTATGCTATTTTTTATTATTTAAAGCTCGAATACGTGATGACAATGAAAATAAACGAATAAAACCCTGTGCATCTGCTTGACTATAGACATCATCTTGACTGAAAGTAGCATATTTCTTAGAATATAATGTATTTTGTGATTTTCTTTGTAAAACAGTTACAGATCCTTTATACAACTCTATTATTACTTCTCCTGAAATCTTATTTGATAAAACTTCAGAAGACTGTTGAAGAGATTCTCGAACCGAAGTAAACCATTTTCCATCATATATTATTAAAGACATATCCAACGATATTTTATTCTTCCAATACATACTATCTCGATCTAGTATTAATTGTTCCAAACTTCTTAAAACATAATATATAATTGTACCACCAGGTGTTTCATAACAACCCCTAGATTTGATCCCAATAAGACGATTTTCTATCATATCAACCCTTCCAATGGAATGCTTGCTCCCTAAATCATTAAGTTTTTTTAAACATTTATATGCAGTTAAAGCTTTATGGTTAACTTGTTTAACGCAACCTTTTTCTACTAATAGATGTACTTTTTCCGGCTTATTAGGAGCTTCCGTTGGATTCTTTGTCCATGCCCAACAAGTATCGTCAGGGGCATTCCAAGGATTTTCTAGAATTCCACCTTCAGTCGATACATGGAATATGTTTTCATCACGACTATAAATTTTTTCTTTAGTTACAGTAGTACTAATTTGTTTTTTAAGCAGATATTGTAAAATATCTTCTCTAGATTTAAATTCCCATTCTCTCCACGGAGCTATGACCATTAATTCGGGATTAAGTGCAGAATACGTAAATTCAAAACGAACTTGATCATTTCCTTTTCCAGTAGCTCCATGACTTAATCCAATTGCATTAATTTTATTAGCAAAATCTACCTGAGCTTTAGCAATCAAAGGTCTTGCAATAGCAGTACCTAAAAAATATTGTCCTTCATAAATAGAACCCATTTTTAACATAGGAAATACATATTTTTCGACAAATTCATCTTTTAAATTAGCAATATAACAATCAGATGCTCCAGAACTAATAGCTTTTTCTTTAATATTACATAAATCGTAACGAGATTGACCGATATCTGCAACAAAAGCAATTACATTAAATTTATAATGATCTTTTATCCATGGTATGATAGCAGAAGTGTCTAGTCCTCCGGAATAAGCTAAAACCACTGTTTTTTGAATATTATCTTTCTTCATATAATTTTTTATCAACCTATTTTGTTTTATTCTATAATTCTAGTCCCAATTGATCGTCCTTCAAGTAAATGTAGTAGATCATTGGAATTATGCCAACTAGCTATCTCAACTGATTTTTTTAAATACTTAGATACTATCATAGCAGATTGTAATTTAATAACCATACCGTCCGTAACCACCCCTGCATGACACAAACCATGTATTTCTTTACAAAGAATAGTAGGAATTCGTTGTCCTTTACCATTTAAAACAGCATGTACGTCAGTCAACATAATTAAACGACCATTAAATATGATTGTTAATATCATAGCAACTACATCAGAATTAATGTTAAAAAAATTACCCTTCAGATCTAATCCTGAAGAACAAACAAAAGGAATAATACAATGATCTAAAAAAAAAGAAACAACTTTTATGTATTTAAATATTTTTATTTTATTTTGATTTAAAAATTTTTTAATAACTAAGTACTCATTACTTAAAGTTCGTAAAAAACTAAAAAAATCTGGTAGTGATACACTTTGTCCTACAACGCTATGTTGTTTAGACCAAGCTAACAAACGTATATTAACGATATTTGGTATTATAGAATACAAAAAATTTTTAGTATTTAATTTTTTAATCAAGCAAAAATCATTATTATGAGTACATAAATCAGAATCAAAAAAACCAAAATTACCATACGTACCACTACTTCCATTAACTAATATAATTTTAGAATTAGTTGATGTACTGTATATGTTTAATTCTTTAAATAAACGTGTTATAGCATGATTGCTATGTAATAGAATACCACCTACTTTGATTACTAAAGGACCTTCCATTATTAAAACCTTATGTTTAATATTTAATATTAAGTTTTATAAAATCTATTAAAAATATCTTACATTAATATAGATATTATTAAACACAAAAATTTATTTGTATCTAAATTACAACATATTATATATACAATTATATCTAATATCTGAATAATAAATATGATTTAGTTAATATTACTAAAAATTTTTACTATAAAATATATAAAAATATATCTGAATAAATGTTATTAAATTAGTTATCTACTATATTAAACCTAGTTTATGACAAATTTTAACACTCAAAGTAGATTGATTTAATGTATATAAATGAAAATTTGTAACTCCTTCATTATATAAACCAACTATCAAATTAACAGCGATTCTAACACTCAAATCTATGCACTGACTTAAATCATCCTTATATTCATCAAAAGCACTAAAAATCCATTTAGGTATGTAGACGTTAGTTAAACGAGAAAATTTTTTTAATTGATTAACGTTTAAAATCGGTAATATTCCTGGAATTATAGTAATTGGTAAACCAATATCAATACAATTATCACGAAATCTTAAAAACTTTTCTATACTAAAAAAAAATTGTGTGATAGCTTTTTTGACACCTAAATCTGCTTTATTTTTTAAATTAATTAAATCTTCTTGTATATTACAAGATTCAGGATGTAATTCAGGATATGCTGCCACTAATATTTCAAAATTATTAATTGATTGTAATAATTTAATTAAATCATTAGCATATATTATTTTTTGAGAATATTGATCCGGTAAATCACCACGAAGAGCTATGATGTGTTTAATTCCATAACTCCAATACTTAAGAGCAATATTCTGTATTTCTAACTTATTTAAACCAATAGTTGTAAAATGAGCAAATACATTTACTTTAGTCAAAGAACGAATTTTTTGTACAATAAAAAATGTTTTATCACGATTTTTTGCATATATACTATTTGTAACTGAAAAAAAATCCGGATTAAATTGATTTAATAAACATACTGATCGTAACAATTGTTCTTCTGATTTACTATCTTGTGGTGGAAATACCTCAAAAGAAATTCTAATTTTATCTTTTAAATGATATGATTCATAATTATTTTGCTTACTATTATCATTAATTATATATATCATATATATCCTAATTATAATTATTTAAAATTAATATTATTATAAATAATAACGTACTATTATAATTTAAAATAATACTTACATAAATATGTGATATGAAAATACACACAAGAAATTTGCTAAAATAACTATAATAATTATTATCAATAGTGTAAAAAAACAACTGTAGCTTTAATTTAATTAAAAATAAATCAATTAAAGTGATATTTTAAAAAGTATATACAAACAATGTTACACCCAATAATTTATATATATAATATATAAATATTATTCCATCTAAATAATTAGATCTGTTGATAAATATTTTAATACATACACATAATACAACTAATTTAATTATTTAATTTTTAAAAATATCTACATTATTAACAATATAATTAGCATGAATCAAACTATTTTTATTAATAATTATAACATTTATTAAACTATTTAAATACTTGAAATATATTTATATATATAATATAACAAAAATTTTTTAATTTAATATATATATTTTCTTTAAACATACAAATTTTTTAAATATAGAATTTAATGATCATAGAAACTAATTTAAAAACTTTTTAAAATTATAGATATCATCATAATTTTTAATAATTATGTTTTTATAAAAAATATGATATAATTAAAAATATTTTTTTTTAAAAAAAATAATTAAATACAAATTTATTTCTAATAAAACTTGTTATTTTTATTAATATAAACTAAAATTAATATTTAGTTACATTTATTTATTTAAAATAATAATTATTATTTTAAATAATTAATTAATTTTTAAGCCGGCTTAGCTCAGCAGGTAGAGCAACTGACTTGTAATCAGTAGGTCACCAGTTCAATTCCGGTAGCCGGCATAACATTAGGTGGGGTTCCTGAGTGGTTAAAAGGAGCAGACTGTAAATCTGACGTCATTGACTTCGTAGGTTCGAATCCTACCCCCACCACACAAGCGGGCATCGTATAAAGGATATTACCTCAGCCTTCCAAGCTGATGATGCGGGTTCAATTCCCGCTGACCGCTACATAAAAAACACCTGTTATAAAATAGATAAATTCTATAAAATAAATAAAAAATATGCTGATATAGCTTAGTCGGATAGAGCACATCCTTGGTATGGATGAGGTCCCTAGTTCAAATCTAGGTATCAGCAAAATAATATTTATTATAATCTTTATAAAATTTTTAAAACAATCAAACATAAAACTACTTTTTTAATTCTTTATTTATTTTAAGTATCTAATACGTTTATATGATAAATATAATATTCATTTTATTAAATAAATTCAGTTTTTATTAAATATACAATCGTTAACAATAACATAAATAACTATATTTAAAATAATATTTTCATAAAAAAACTAAAATGAGCACCGTAATTATGCATATTCATAAATTATATGACATATACGCTAAATATACAGAAAAAATTAAGTGGTTGTGTATAACAACAATTATTATTTGTATGATATTAAACTATATTTTTTTCATTTATCAATACTCTAAAAATATAAAAATCATATTTTTTGTTTTATACCACATACTATTATTCAGTATATTTTTAAATACACTCGTTGGAAAAAAAATAATCATTTTTACTAAAGATGTAAATATAGAATTATCGAAAATTATATGGCCTTCTTATAAAGAAACATGTCAAACAACAGGAATAGTATTATTACTAATAACTTTAACATCTGTATTTGTATGGATATTAGACGGAATCATACTCCATGCTATATCTTGGATACTAACCTCGAGGTTATAAAAATTGTGTGTAGATAAAAAAAAATGGTATGTTTTACAAGCTTTTTCAGGATTTGAAAATAGAGTAGTACAATCAATACTGAACAACGAAAAAATAAAAAAAATGAAAAATATATTTGGAAAAATCATAGTTCCTTCCGAAGAAGTTATTGAAATAAAAAAAGGAAAAAGAAAAAAAAGTGATTATAAATTTTTTCCTGGATATATTTTAATTGAAATGATTATGAACAATTATAGTTGGCATTTAATTAAAAGTTTACCTAAAGTATTAGGTTTTGTAGGTAGTACGTCTGAAAAACCAACTCCAATGAGCGATCGTGAAGTCCAAATTATATTTAAAAAATTAAAAAAAATAGGTGATAAACCTAGACCAAAAAAAACATTTGAACCAGGAGAAAATATTCGTGTTAATGATGGACCTTTTTCAGATTTCAATGGAACCGTTGAAACTGTAGATTATGAAAAACATCGATTAAAAGTATCCGTATCAATATTTGGACGTTCTACTCCTGTAGAGCTAGACTTTCGACAAGTTGAAAAATATTAAATTAAAATTAAAAAAAGCCTATAGAACTATTTATAAAAAATAAATATATCTAATCAAGAGTACTGAAATGAACAAAAAAATTACATCTTATATAAAGTTACAAGTATTATCCGGAATGGCAAATCCTAGTCCTCCAGTAGGTCCTGCATTAGGACAAAAAGGAGTTAATATAATGGAATTTTGTAAAAATTTTAATTTACAAACAGCTCAACTAGAAAAAGGAATTCCTACTCCTGTTGTTATTACCGTGTATTCTGATAAAACATTTACTTTTATTACTAAAACACCACCTACTTCTGTTTTATTAAAAAAATGTTTAGCTATTAAAAGTGGATCAAAAAAACCCAAACATGAAGTTGTAGGAAAAATTACAAAAAAACAAATATATGAAATTGCAAAACAAAAAATGATAGATATGACTGGATCAAATATTGATAAAATAGCAAAAACTATTGAAGGAACAGCTATATCAATGGGAATTACTGTAATACAGGAATAATTATGATAAAACTATCAAAAAAAAAAAAATTTAATCAAAATTTAAGAAACCAAAAAACAATTTATACTATTCAATCTGCAATAAAAATATTAAAAAAAATGAAATCCGCTAATTTTATAGAAAGTATTGATGCTGCATTTCATCTAAATATTAATCCTAAAAAATCTGAACAAAATATTCGTGGATCTATATTACTTCCCCATGGAACCGGAAAAAAAATAAAAATCGGAGTGTTTACTACAGGAAAAAATGTAACCGTAGCAAAAGAATCTGGAGCTGATTTTGTTGGAATGGAAGATCTAGCAAGTATTATAAAAAAACAAACTATTAAATTTGATTTGATTATTGCATCACCAGAAACTATGGAAATAGTAGGAAAATTAGGACCTATATTAGGACCTAGAGGTATTATGCCTAATCCAAAATTTGGAACAGTAACAGAAAATATACAACAGGCAATACAAGAAGCACGCCAAGGTAAAATAAATTATAGAAATGATAAGAATGGTATTATTCACAGTAATTTTGGAAAAATAAATTTTTCTGAAATTCACTTATACGAAAATTTTTTAACACTACATAATAACATTAAACAAGCTAAACCCCGTCAATTAAAAGGAATTTTTTATAAAAAAATTAGTATCTCTACTACCATGAGTCCTGGTATTTTTATTGATTATTTAAATCTATAAAATATAATATTTTATGTATTAATTATTAATATATTAGTATAAAAAATCATTTAAAACCAACTATAATATGTGATTATTACACATAAACAATAAAATCTTCCTATTCTTACATTTATAACATAAATTATTTATAATTATTTATAAAAATAACTACAAATAGGATAAAAAAATGGCATTACATAGAAAAAAAAAAAAAGATATAATTAAAAAAATTAATAATATTGCAAAAAAATCATTATCTGTAATAATAGCCGATCCTTCAAATGTACAAGTCAATAAAATCAACAAACTGCGAAAAAAGTCAATCCTTTTACATGTAAAAATATATGTAATAAAAAATACACTTCTTCAAAAATCTTTAATAAAAACAAATTTTTCTAAACTCATTGACACATTAAATGGACCAACTTTAATAGCATTTTCTTTAAAAAATCCGGGCAGCGCTAGTCGATTATTTATAAATTTTAGCAAAAAAAACCCTCAATTCAAAATAAAAAATGCAATTTGTGAAAATAAAATACTTAATATAAAAGAAATAAATGATTTAGCTTTACTTCCAACACACACAGAAGCTATTATAAAATTTATATTATTATTACAAGAGATATCGTTAGGAAAATTTCTACGATTACTGAATCAAATTACACGCAAATAAAAACAAAAATTAATATGTTTTTCACATATTTGTGACTATTTTAGGGATAATGCTGATGTCAATTAATAAAGAAGAAATTTTACATACAATTTCTGAAATGCCAGTACAAGAAATTATGGAATTAATTTCTATGATAGAAAAAAAATTTAACGTATCATCTAATATTCCATTAAACACTACCAATCATTCTATTGAGTCAACTAAAGAAGAAAAAGTTTCTTTTAATGTTAAATTAAATACAATAGGCTCTAATAAAGTATCAATTATAAAAATAATCCGCAGCACGACTGGATTAGGATTAAAAGAATCTAAAGATCTAGTAGAATCCGCTCCTACGATTATTAAAGAAAACATAACTAAAGAAAGCGCGGAAAAATTATATAATATGCTAGTAGAAGCTGGCGCTACAGCAGAAATTAAATAAAAAAAAATTAGTATTTAAATTTATTCAAATATACGTACTATACCAGTGACTGGTGATTATTAAGTCACCAGTTCGTTATCCTAAAAACATATAATCTACTTACAAATTATTCATTTTGTACTAAATATTTTAAATATTAAAAATTAATTTTTAATTTTTATTAACATTTATTTTTAAATACATTGAATATAATAAAGATTTTTATTTTTACAACAACATATATATTAGGAATATAATGGTTTACTCTCATACTGAAAAAAAGCGGATACGAAAAAATTTTGGTAAACAAAAAAAAATCTTAGAAATCCCATATCTTTTATCTATTCAAATTGATTCATTTAAAAAATTTATTCAATCTAAATCACAAGAACATCAAGGATTAGAGTCTGCTTTTCAATCTATTTTCCCTATTCGAAGTTATAATGGATGCGCTGAATTACAATATGTTTCTTATTCATTAGGTAAGAAGATATTTGATGTGCAGGAGTCACAAACCAGAGGAACAACATATTCGGTTCCTTTAAGAGTTAAATTAAGATTAATTGTTTACGAAAAAGAATCAAAAAACACCATAGTTAAATATATTAAAGAACAAGAAGTATATATGGGGGAATTACCGTTAATGACAAAAAACGGAACATTTATTGTTAATGGAACTGAAAGAGTAGTAGTCTCTCAATTACACAGAAGTCCAGGTGTTTTTTTTGATAGCGATAAAGGAAAATCCCATTCATCAGGAAAAATATTGTATAATGCAAGAATTATACCATACAGAGGATCTTGGTTAGATTTTGAATTTGATCCTAAAGATTATCTATTTGCACGAATAGATCGTAGAAGAAAAATTCCTATTACAGTTATACTACATGCTTTAAATTTTAGTACTGAAAAGATTCTTAAAAAATTTTTTAAACATGATATTTTTCGTATAAAAAAAAACAAAATCACTATGGATTTAATTCCAAAAAGATTGTTAGGAACAACAATACCGTTTGATGTTATAAAAAACAAAAGAAAATATTTTAAACAAGGTACACGCATCACTAACCAACACATCCAAGAATTCAAAAAAAATAACATTACTTCTCTTAACGTTCCAAAAGAATATATTTATGGAAAAATAATCAGTAAAAATTATATAGATCCAAATACAGGGTCAATATTTATTGCGGCAAATACTAAATTAACTCAAGAAGATTTCAAAAAAATAAAAAAATTTAATTACAAAAAAATATATGTTTTATTTACAAATGATCGTGATCATGGATCATATATTTCAGATACTCTACAAATTGATTCTACTAAAGACCGAAATACGGCTTTAGTTGAAATATATAGAATGATGAGACCCGGAGAACCACCAACTAAAGAAGCCACAGAAAATTTATTTAATAATTTGTTTTTTTCTAAAGAAAAATATGATTTATCGCCAGTAGGTAGAATGAAGTTTAATAGATCACTGTGTCGTAATACAACTAGTGGGTCCGGAACGTTAAATAAAAACGATATAGTAGACGTAGTAAAAAAATTGATAAATATACGTAATGGAAAAGGAGAAATTGATGATATCGATCATCTAGGAAATCGTCGTGTTCGATCTGTTGGAGAAATGGTAGAAAATCAATTTAGAATAGGACTTATTCGAGTTGAACGAGCAGTACGAGAAAGGTTATCATCAAGTGATTTAGAAACATTAATGCCACAAGATATTATTAACGCAAAACCCATTTCTTCTGCAATTAAAGAATTTTTTGGATCTAGTCAATTATCTCAATTTATGGATCAAAACAATCCATTAGCTGAAATTACACACAAACGTAGAATTTCTGCTTTAGGAGTTGGAGGATTAACTCGAGAAAGAGCTGGTTTTGAAGTAAGAGACGTACATCCCACTCATTATGGTAGAGTGTGTCCTGTAGAAACACCAGAAGGACCAAATATAGGATTAATTAACTCTTTATCTATCTATGCTAGAACAAATCAGTATGGATTTTTAGAAACACCATACAGAACAATAACAAAAGGAATTGCTACGTATACAATAAAATATCTATCTGCAATAGAAGAAGGTAATTATATTATTGCACAAGCTAACACAAAAATCAACCAAAAAGGTAAGTTTTGTACAAAATTTGTAACATGTCGCCATAAAGGCGAATTTGGCTTATTTCATAAAAAACAAGTGCAATACATGGACGTGTCTACTCAGCAAATAGTTTCTGTAGGAGCATCATTAATACCTTTTTTAGAACATAATGATGCTAATCGAGCACTTATGGGTGCGAATATGCAAAGACAAGCTGTTCCCCTAATGAAGTCAGAAAAACCGTTAGTAGGTACAGGCATGGAAAGATCAGTAGCAGTGGATTCAGGAGTTACCATAGTTGCTAAAAGAGATGGAGTTGTACAGTATGTAGATGCTTCAAAAATCATTGTAAATGTTAATCACATGAATATTACTGCTTATCAGTCAGGAATAGATATATATAAACTAACCAAATATATTAGATCTAATCAAAATACATGTATTAATCAAATACCATGCGTGAATATCAATGATACTATTAAAAAAGGTGATGTTCTTGCTGATGGACCATCTACTGATTTGGGAGAGTTGGCTCTTGGACAAAATATGCGTGTAGCTTTCATGCCTTGGAATGGATATAATTTTGAAGATTCTATCCTTATTTCTGAAAAAGTTGTAAGAGAAGATCGCTTTACTTCTATTCATATTCAAGAATTGTCTTGTATATGTCGTGATACTAAACTAGGAATTGAAGAAATAACTGCTGACATACCAAATGTAAGTGAAAATGCATTGTTAAATTTAGATGCTTCAGGAATTATTTACGTAGGTGCTGATGTATCAAGTGGAGACGTATTAGTAGGAAAGGTTACTCCAAAAGGAGAAACCCAGTTAACACCAGAAGAAAAATTATTAAGAGCTATTTTTGGTGAAAAAGCCTCAGATGTAAAAGATTCATCATTGAGAGTACCTAACGGAACCAACGGAACT
This sequence comes from Buchnera aphidicola (Cinara pseudotaxifoliae), assembly GCF_900128595.1. Classification (NCBI taxonomy): domain Bacteria; kingdom Pseudomonadati; phylum Pseudomonadota; class Gammaproteobacteria; order Enterobacterales; family Erwiniaceae; genus Buchnera; species Buchnera aphidicola. The sequence goes on along the minus strand of NZ_LT635893.1, from coordinate 26,721 downwards.
GTTATTGATGTACAAATCTTCACTCGTGATGGAATAAAAAAAGATCTACGAACATTAGAAATAGAAGACATGCTTCTAAAAACAACAAAAAAAGATTTTAATGAAGAATTAAAAATTTTTGAAACAAATATCATTACTCGAATAAAAAATATATTAATTAATTCAAATATATCTATAAATAATTTTAATATCACATCATTAGATGATTATTTTAAAAATAATCCACAATACTCTGATCGAATAAACAAAAAAATAAATATATTAAAAAATCAATATCAAAAGTTAAAAAAAAATTTCACAAAAAAAATACTTGAAAAAACCAAAAAAATTAAACAAGGTGATGAATTATCACCTGGAATTTTAAAAATTGTAAAAGTTTATTTAGCTGTCAAAAGAAAAATACAACCTGGGGATAAAATGGCAGGAAGACACGGAAACAAAGGAGTTGTTTCAAAAATCAATCCTGTTGAAGATATGCCTTATGATAAAGACGGGATACCAATAGATATAGTTTTAAATCCATTGGGTGTTCCATCACGTATGAATTTAGGTCAAATTCTTGAAACACATTTAGGACTAGCCGCGAAAGGAATTGGAAATATCATTAATAATATGATACGAAAAAACAAAAAAATTTCAAAAATTCGTCAATTTTTACAAAAAACATACAATCTTGAAGAAAATGCATATCAAAAGATTAATTTACATGAATTTTCAGATGAAGAAATATTAAAACTAGCACAAAATTTAAGTAATGGCATGCCAATGGCTACTCCTGTATTTGATGGAGCAAAAGAAAATGAAATAAAAAAACTATTAAAAATAGGAAATTTTTCTACATCAGGGCAAATTACTTTATTCGATGGACGGACAGGAGAAAAATTTGAAAGAAAAGTAACTGTAGGATACATGTATATGTTAAAGCTAAATCATTTAGTCGACGATAAAATGCATGCAAGATCAACCGGGTCTTATAGTTTAATTACACAACAACCGTTAGGTGGAAAAGCACAATTTGGAGGACAAAGATTCGGAGAAATGGAAGTATGGGCTCTAGAAGCATATGGTGCATCACACACATTGCAAGAGATGTTAACAGTTAAATCCGATGATGTAGCGGGAAGAACTAAAATGTATAAAAATATAGTCAGCGGAAAATACAAAATGGAACCCGGAATGCCAGAATCATTCAATGTTCTAATAAAAGAAATACGTTCTTTAGGAATTAATATTGACTTAAATAATGATTAATATAAAAAGTTTATTTTTTAATACTCAATCATGGATATAAATTTTATTATTATCCTATTTTAACAACTATTTATATATTTTATAAGAAATAATTCATGAAAGACATATTAAAAATTTTTAAAAAAAAAAATAAAATTGAAGAATTCGATTCTATTCAAATTTCATTAGCATCTCCAGAAATTATACGATCTTGGTCTTTTGGAGAAGTTAAAAAACCTGAAACAATAAATTATCGAACCTTTAAACCTGAACGTGATGGATTATTTTGCTCGCGTATTTTTGGACCCATAAAAGATTATGAATGTTTATGTGGTAAATATAAACGTTTAAAACATAGAGGCGTAGTATGTGAAAAGTGTGGCGTTGAAGTTACAAAAAGCACAGTTCGTCGAGAAAGGATGGGGCATATTGAATTAGCTGCTCCTATTGCACATATATGGTTTTTAAAATCATTACCTTCTAGAATTGGTTTACTAATAGATATACCTCTTCGAGATATAGAACGAGTATTATACTTTGAATCATATATTGTAATTAAATCTGGAATGACTAGCTTAGAAAAATACCAAGTACTAACAGAAGACCAGTATATACAAGCAATAGATGAATTTGGAAATGATTTTGAAGCCAAAATGGGTGCAGAAGCTATACAAAAAATTTTAAAAAAAATGAACTTGAAAAATATTTGTTTAAACTTAAAAAAAGAACTATGTAAAACTAATTCTGACACAAAAAGGAAAAAAGTTACAAAAAGAATCAAACTCATTGAATCCTTATTGATTTCTAAAAATAAACCTGAATGGATGATTTTAACTGTACTTCCAATATTACCTCCGGATCTCAGACCTTTAGTCCCTCTAGATGGTGGTAGATTTGCAACTTCCGATTTAAATGATTTGTATAGACGAGTTATTAACCGAAACAATAGATTAAAACGCTTATTAGAATTGTCAGCTCCAGATATAATAATAAAAAACGAAAAAAGAATGTTACAAGAAGCAATCGATGCTCTATTAGATAACGGAAGACGCGGTAGATCCATTACCGGTTCAAACAAAAGACCTTTAAAATCTTTAGCTGATATGATTAAAGGAAAACAAGGTAGATTCAGACAGAACTTATTAGGAAAAAGAGTAGATTATTCAGGTCGTTCAGTAATTACCGTAGGTCCGTATTTACATTTAAATCAATGCGGTATACCTAAAAAAATGGCTCTAGAATTGTTTAAACCATTCATATATGGAAAATTAGAACAAAGAAATCTCGCCACAACTATTAAATCTGCAAAAAAAATGGTAGAGCAAGAAGAACCAATTGTTTGGGATATATTAGATGAAATTATTTGTAAACATCCGATCTTACTAAATCGAGCGCCTACATTACATAGATTGGGCATACAAGCATTTGAACCTATTTTAATTGAAGGAAAAGCAATACAATTACATCCATTAGTATGTGCTGCATATAACGCAGATTTTGATGGAGATCAAATGGCGATTCATATTCCATTAACAAAATCTGCTCAAAAAGAAGCGCGATTATTAATGATGTCGACTAGAAATATACTTTCCCCGGCTAATGGAGAACCTATTATCGTTCCATCTCAAGATGTAATTTTAGGTATATATTATATGACACGAAAAAAAATCAATGGAAAAGGATCCGAAATGTTGCTCTCTTCTTCAAAAGAGGCCGAACGTATGTATGCTTTAGGATCGGTTGATTTACATTCTATCGTTAATATCCGTATCTCTGAATATATTAAAGATGACAAAAACAATTTAATAGAGCAAAAAAAAATCATCAAAACTACCATAGGAAGAGCAATTTTTTGGACTATTATACCTCAAGGATTACCATTTAAAATAATCAATAAAACACTAAAAAAATCAGACATATCAAATATTTTAAATATTTGTTATCGAATATTAGGATTAAAAGAAACAGTTAATTTAGCTGATCAAATCATGTATACAGGATTTTCATATGCAGCAAAATCTGGTGTTTCTGTTGGAATTGACGATATTATAATACCGACAAAAAAAACAAATATTTTATTAGAAGCAGAAAAAGAAGTATCTGAAATACACAAACAGTTTCAAACCGGATTAGTTACAGCAAGTGAACGATATAACAAAGTAATAGATATATGGGCGGATGCAAATGAAAATATTGCAAATGCTATGATGAAAAATTTATCACATGATATTATTTATAATAAAGATCAAAAAAAAATAAAACAAAAGTCCTTTAACAATATTTTTATAATGGCTGATTCTGGAGCAAGAGGTTCTGCAGCTCAAATTAGACAATTAGCTGGCATGCGTGGATTAATGGCAAAACCTGATGGTTCCATTATAGAGACACCAATAACAGCAAATTTTAGAGAAGGATTAAACGTACTACAATATTTTATTTCTACTCATGGAGCAAGAAAAGGGTTAGCTGATACTGCATTAAAAACTGCTAATTCAGGTTATTTAACTAGAAGATTAGTAGATGTAGCACAAGATTTAGTAGTTACAAAAACTGACTGTAAAACCCGAAAAGGAATTTTAATGAGTACTTTAATTGAGGGAGGAGAGATAAAAGAACCACTTAGAGAAAGAGTTTTAGGGCGTATAACTGTAGAAGATATTTATTATCTAGATTCTACAAAAATTATGATACCGCAAAATACTTTATTAAACGAAGAATGGTGTAATATTTTAGAAAAAAATTCTATAGATGCTGTTAAGGTGAGATCAGTAGTGCATTGCGAAACAAATTTTGGAGTATGCGCGTATTGCTATGGACGCGACCTCGCTAGAGGAAAGCTAGTCCATAAAGGAGAAGCCATAGGTGTTATTGCAGCTCAGTCTATTGGTGAGCCAGGAACACAATTAACTATGCGTACATTTCACATTGGAGGAGCTGCTTCAAAAGTAGCCTCTGAATCCAGTATTCAAATTCGTAAAAACGGACTAATTCATTTAAATCGAGCAAAATCTGTGATTAACTCAGAAGGAAAAATAGTTATAATCTCTAGAAATGTTGAGTTAAAAATGATAGATAAAACCGGAAAAACACAAGAAAGTTATAAAATACCTTATGGATCATTGCTAACAAAAGGAGAAGGTGAAAAAGTTAAGGCTGGAGAAATAATTGCACGATGGGATCCACATACTATCCCTGTAATTACTGAAGTAAGCGGATATATTCAATTTATTGATGTTGTTGAAGGGCAAAGCGTTTCCAAACAAACCGATGAATTAACAGGTTTATCTTCTATTGTAATTCTTGACACTTCAGAAAGAAATATACAAGGAAAAGATTTAAAACCTTCTTTGAAAATTGTTGATAAAACAGGATCTGATATATTTATACCCGGTACTGATATGCCTGCTCAATACTTTTTACCTGGAAAATCAATTGTACAATTAGATAACGGAATGAAGATATCTTCAGGAGATACATTGGCTCGAGTTCCTCAGGAATCAGCAGGAACCAAAGATATTACAGGAGGTTTACCTCGAGTAGCAGATTTATTTGAAGCTAGAAAACCTAAAGAATTAGCTATTTTAGCTGAAATTAACGGAATTGTTTCTTTTGGAAAAGAAACAAAAGGAAAAAGAAGATTAATTCTTACTCCTCCAGATGGAAATAATACTTATGAAGAAATGATACCAAAATGGAGACAACTAAATGTTTTTGAAGGAGAAAGAGTAGAAAAAGGGGATACTATTTCTGATGGACCTGAATCTCCACATGATATTTTAAGATTAAGGGGTGTACAAGCTGTTACTAGCCATATAGTAAATGAAGTACAAGAAGTATATCGACTACAAGGTGTGAAAATAAATAATAAACATATTGAAGTTATAATTAGACAAATGTTACGAAAAGCTACCATAACAAATTCTGGTGATTCTGATTTTTTACAAGGTGAACAAACGGAATATTCAAGCGTCATGCTAGAAAACAAAAAACTCAAAATCAAAAAAAGAAAAATAGCAAGATTTTCTCGTGATTTACTAGGTATCACTAAAGCATCATTAGCAACTGAATCATTTATCTCTGCAGCATCATTTCAAGAAACTACACGTGTATTAACAGAATCTGCTGTAGCTGGAAAAAAAGATAAACTACGCGGATTAAAAGAAAATGTGATTGTTGGTAGATTAATTCCAGCTGGAACAGGATATAAATATCATAAACAAAGATTAAAAACAAAAATTAAAAATTCGTCTAAACAACAAACAAAATCTACTTCTGTTAGTCCTGAAGAAGCAGCAGCAAACTTATCTGAACTGTTAAATTCTACCGAAAAAATTAATAATAATTTATAAAAAATAATTCGAGCTGATTGTATTAACAGCTCGATATCTTAAATCACATTAAAATCTAAAATAATATTTAGATTATTAAAAAAATAAAAAAATATATATTACAACTAATTATTATTTTTCTTGCAATACAAAAACCTTAATAAGAATGTTATACACTTTCCATAAACAAACCACTAAACACAATCAATATTTAATAAAATCGCATTAAGTGGAATGCATATATAATTAAAACTTATTTTTTTAAAATTTTTTTTCGAATATTTTTAGTAGCTTGTATCATGTTTTGTAAAGCTAACAATGTTTCCATCCAATTACGAGTTTTTAAACCACAATCTGGATTCACCCATAATTGTTGTACAGGAATATATTCTACCGCTTTAATTAATAATTTTTCAATCCAATTAATTGTAGGAATATTTGGAGAATGAATATCATATACCCCTGGACCAATATCATTAGGATATTTAAACGTTTTAAAAAATTCTAACAAATCCATGTCTGAACGAGATGTTTCAATAGTGATCACATCAGCATCTAAATCTACTATTGCAGGCATAATATCATTAAATTCGCAATAACACATATGCGTATGAATTTGTGTGCTATCTTTTACACCTGATGAACATAGCTTAAATGCTTTAACTGCCCATGATAAATAATTATCCCAATAAAATTTCCGTAAAGGTAATCCTTCTCGTAAAGCAGGCTCATCAATTTGAATAACATCAATGCCAGAATTTTCTAAATCTGATACTTCATCTCTCAAAGCTAAAGCAATTTGTTGAGCTATGCGCTCTTTAGGAATGTCTTCACGAGGAAAAGACCAACACAGAATTGTAACCGGTCCTGTTAACATAGCTTTAACAGGCTTATTTGTTAATGATTGAGCAAATTTTGACCACATAACTGTAATAGGAGTAATCCGACTAATATCTCCTACAATAATTGGAGGTTTCACACATCGAGAACCATAACTTTGCACCCAACCGTACTGTGTAAATACAAAACCTTCTAAATATTCACTAAAATATTCAACCATATCATTTCTTTCAGGTTCTCCATGCACCAGAACATCTAATCCTAATTTTTCCTGTTGAATAATATTATTTTTAATGTGTATTTTTAAACTATTTTCATAATCTGATTGACTAATTTTTTTATTTTTATAATCTAACCGTAATTGTCTAATTTCTATGGTTTGTGGAAATGAACCAATTGTAGTAGTAGGTAATATTGGTAAGTTTAATTTTTTCTTTTGAATAGCTGAACGTATAGTAAAATCATTTTTTCTTTGCATATGATCAGAAGAAATTTGTAAAACACGTTTTTGCACTACAATATTATTAACTATATTAGATGATTTATATGCATCAATAGGTTTGATCCAACGATGTATTTCTTTTATGTTTAATTTTTTATTTAATACACGAGACAAAATGGATATTTCTAAACATTTTTGCATACCAAATGAAAACCAAGATTTTACAAAATCTGTTAAATTTTCTTCTAAAGATATATCTAATGGAACATGTAATAGTGAACACGATGTACTGATCCAAAAAATACGCTTCACTTTAGAAAATAACTTTAATTTTGTATACCATTTTAATAAATCTGTTTTCCAAATATTACGTCCGTTAACTATACCTAATGATAATAAAAATTTTTCATTAAAATAATTATGTAATTGACATATATCATATTTTCCTGCAACCAAATCAATATGTAACCCATCAATTGATAATTTATTAATTATGTCAATATTACTATGTATGTCACCAAAATATGTAGATAACAAAATTTTTATTTTGTTATTTTTCAATTCTTTATACACACCCAAAAAAGCTTTTTTCCATTGTGTAGGAATGTCTAAAACTAAAATAGGTTCGTCAATTTGAATCCACTCAATATTTCTACGAGATAATTTTGTTAATACTTCTTTATAAATAGGTAATATTTTTTCCAAAAGATCTAATTTATTAAAACTAATTCCTTTAACTTTACCTAACCACAAATACGTCAATGGACCTAACAAAACTGGTTTTACCGTATACCCTAATGATAATGCTTCATCGGTTTCTTCTAGAATTGCTTTCCAAGCAAAATAAAAATTTTGATCGCAAGATAACTCAGGTACAATATAATGATAATTTGTATCAAACCACTTAGTCATCTCAGATGCAGAGCAATTTTTATCGATTACTATTGATCCTCTAGCAATTCTAAACAAAGTATCTAAATTTAACTTAGATTCATCTTCTATTTGATGTCTTTTAGGAACATTATTAATCATCATACTAACATTTAATACATGATCGTACCATGCAAAATCACCTACCGTTACATAATCTAAACCACAATCAACTTGATATTTCCAGTTATTATGTCTAATAGTTTTACCAACAACTAATAAATCATGCAAAGTAATTTTTTTTGACCAATAATTTTCTAAAGCAAATTTTAATTCACGACGCGCACCAATTCTAGGAAATCCTAGTATATGATTTTTTATAGCCATACATGTTTTTCCTATTTTGTTATTAATACAAAAATAAAAAATACCAAAAATAATTAACTTTATAAGTTATCTACAATAAATAACTGTCAGTTATATATGTGTACAAAAAACTTTTATAAAAATTCTTAATATAGATCATTCGTTTTAAATATTTCTTAATTAATATCATTATTGTATATTAAAACATATAACATACACCTCTATCATTTAAAATTAATTAGTATTCATAAACATATTAATTACATAAATATTAATTTTTAATTTAAAAAAACGTTTATTTTAACCTCTAAAATTTAATTCATTAAATAAATTTTCATAATAAAAATACTATAAATATTTTTTAAAAATTTTCAAAATTGTTGTTAATCATCAATATATTAAAAAATTCTATATAATATATATGTCAAAATATTTTAAAATAAGATATTTAATATTATAAGAAATATCTATTGTCTATAACGATATAAAATCGTAAATGTATTTGTAGAAAAAAAATATACTAACATCGTAAAAATAAGCAATCAATACTTTTCTACAGAAAAATAAAATATTTATAGTACGAAAAATTACTAATATCTGTAAAAAATAAATACACATATTAAAAAAATACTATATATTAAATAATTTTTAAAAAAAATAAATAGAAATTCAAGAATAAATACTAAAACCTAAAAAAATATATTATAAATAATAATTATGCTTCAATCGCTATTTTTAATTTTTTCATAGCATTTTTTTCTAATTGACGAACTCGTTCAGCTGAAATTCCGTAGTCTTGAGCAATAGTCTGCAAAGTAATCTTAGAACTATTTTTATTTAACCAACGCCTTTTAATAATTTGCTGACTCCTTTCATCTAATACTAACAATGCATTACTTAATTTATTAACAGCATGTAAAGCCCAGTTATCTTGCTCTACTTTTGTTGCAAAATTTGATTTTTTGTCTTCTAGATGGAGGGAGGAACGCATATTACTCATTGGATAATCAGATTGAGAATCTGATGGTGTGACGTCTAAAGTTATATCTTGAGCAGACATTCTTGCTTCCATTTCTTTTACTTCTTGTCTACTAACACCTAATTCACGTGCAACAATATCTATTTCATGAAGATTAAACCAACCTAATCTTTTTTTAGATTTTCTTAAATTAAAAAATAATTTTCGTTGTGCTTTAGTAGTAGCAACTTTTACTATACGCCAATTTTTTAAAACATATTCATGAATTTCAGATTTTATCCAATGCACAGCAAAAGAAACTAAACGAACATTAATATTGGGATTAAAACGTCTAATTGCTTTCATTAAACCAATATTTCCTTCTTGAATTAAATCAGCTTGCGGTAAACCATATCCAGAATAATTTTTAGCAACATGAATTACAAATCGTAAATTTGATAAAATTAATAATTTTGCTGACTCTATATCTCTATAAAAAAACAATTTTTCTGCAAGTAATTTTTCTTTTTCAGGAGATAATATAGAAAAAGAATTTGCCATACGAATATAGGCATCTAAACTACCAATATTTAAAAAACTAATTGTACGAACCTGATTTTTTATTTTTTTCATTTTATCCTAAAAGTGCACAATATGCACACTGTGCATTCTCATTAAATTGTTAATCTATCGATAAATAGATCCATTAGTACAGATTTAACTAACATTAAAAAAACTATCAACAAATTTTTTGCTATCAAAAGATGAAAAATCTGTTATTTTTTCTCCTGTACCAACAAAACGAATTGGGATAATTAATTCATTAGCAACTGAAAAAATAATTCCTCCTTTAGCTGTACCATCTAACTTAGTAATAATAGACCCAGTGACTGGAAGATTAGAAGAAAAAACTCTAGCTTGTTCTATAGAATTTTGACCAATCCCAGCATCTAAAACTAGAAATATTTCATGAGGCGCCGTTGGGTGACATTTATGAATTACTCGGTTAATTTTTTGTAATTCCTGAATTAAATGATTTTTATTATGTAAGCGACCCGCTGTATCAATAATTAAAATATCCTTTTTTTTTTTGATGGATTCTTTAATTGCATCAAATATCACTGAAGCAGGATCTGAATCTAGAGGTTTAGAAAAAACAGGAATACTATTGATTCTCCCTAAATCTATTAACTGATCAATTGCAGCAGATCTATACGTATCACCTGCAGCTACCATAGTAGAATAACCGAGGTTTTTATAATAGTATGCTAGTTTTGTAACAATAGTTGTTTTTCCTACACCGTTTACTCCAACTATTAAAATTATAAACGGCATTTTAGCCTTAGAAATACTACAACTTTTTTCTTTCGATATAATCAACATATTTAATAATAAATTTTTGAAATATATAATAGCTTTGTTAGAACTTATTGAATTGTTTTTTTTAATATATATTTTAAATGTATGTAAAATTTTTTCAGTAGCGGTTACTCCAAAATCAGAAGATAATAATAAATTTTTTAATTTTTTAAACATATGTTCATCTAACTTTTGTGTACAAAAAATATTATTTATTTTGTTAATAAAAAATTTTTTGGTATTATGTATATAATTATTAAAAAAAGAATTAATTTTATTATTAGATGAATTTAAAGAAGAATTTGTTAAATCGGTTTTTATTTTATGTTTAGGAGTATTATTCTGAATTTTTTTTTTAAAAAAGGATTTTAAATTAGAAAAAAAATTTTTTTTTATCACACATATAACCCTCATTTTTTATTATTACAAATATTCATTATATTTTATTTAAAAGATTCCATAATAAAGTTATGAAAATGAAAAAAAAAACAAAAAAACAAAAAAAAATTCGTATTACTGGTGGATTTTTAAAAAATAGAGTATTGCATTCAGTTAACAAAATAAATATAAGGCCTACCAGAAATCGTGTTAAACAAGTAGTATTTAGTTGGTTACAAAAATATATAAAAAACTCCACATGTTTAGATTGTTTTTCTGGAAGCGGAAACTTAAGTATAGAATCAGTTTCTCGATTAGCTAAATCAGTTACTTCATTAGAAAAAAACTATACTTTAGTTAATAAATTAAGAAAAACTATAAAAAATTTTTCTATTACTAATATATCAGTTTTTCATACTAATACCCTACAATGGTTAAAAAAAAATGGTACACCATACGATATTATTTATTTAGACCCACCTTTTTATAATAAAACGTTGCTTAACCAATCTGTTCAATATCTAGAAAAATATAATTGGATTCATAAAAATTCCTTTATATATATTGAACATATAGATAATAATATCTATATACCTGATACATGGAAATTAATTAAAAAAAAAAAAATAGGAATAGTATCATTTTTATTATTTTATAAAAAAAATAAAAATTAATGTTTTAAAAAAAATAAAATATATAACTTCATAAATATCACTATCTATTTTATAAAAATCTTATATTTATGTTTATAATAACATATAATTAATAAAAATTACATAAAACGATCGTCAATTAAAAATTATTTTATCATAAAAATCACAGAAAAAATTATTTTTCAAGTAAAACTAATTTTTAAAATTGCTAAAAATATAGTTACTAATAAAATCTGGAGAAATAAATAACATAACATGAATAATTTTTTAAAAAAACTAAAAAAAATTATGCCTGCTTACATAGAACCAAAATTCTGTAATGATAAAGAATTATTATTCTGGAATCAAGAACAAGGAAAAAAATATTCTGAATCCATTATTCAAAAAAATAAAGCTATGAAAATAAAAAGAACATTAGGTCGATCCGGAATACGAGAATTATATAAAAATTGTTCTTTTGAAAATTACCAAGTACATCATGAAGGACATAAAAAAGTCCTATGCGCTGCTCGTAGATATGCAGAAAATTTTAAAAACAATATTGCTAACTTTATATTCTCAGGTCGACCAGGAACTGGAAAAAATCATTTAGCTTCAGCTATTGGAAATCATTTAATTTTACGAGGAAAAAATATATTAATAATTACAGTTGCAGATCTTATGTCAACCCTTAAAAGTACTTTCAATCAGTCTTCTGCAGAAATGACTGAAGAAAAATTATTATATAACTTAAGTACAGTAGATTTACTTATAATTGATGAAATAGGAATGCAAACAGAATCTAGATATGAAAAAATGATTATTAATCAGATTATAGATAGGAGATCATCCTCTAAAAAATCTACCGGAATATTATCTAATTTAAATCATGAAAGATTAAATGGTTTATTGGGAGATAGAGTTCTTGACAGGATGAGTTTAGGAAATAGTCTATGGTTAACATTTGAATGGGATAGTTATAGAAAAAATATACAGAGAAACTAAATTAGTTATCGATAAAAAAATCACAACTATCAAATTAATAATTTATACGAGATATATATTTTCCAAGACGAGTATTTATTTTAATAAAATCACCTTTTTTAATAAACAAAGGCACTTGAATAGAAGCACCTGTTTCTACGACAACTCGTTTACTAACGGAATTAATCGTATCTCCTTTTATTGCAATATCAATATCTTGAACTCTTAAAGTTATAAATGTATTAATTTGAACGGAAATAGGAGAATTATTCCATAACATAATTTTACAAACAGAAGAATTTATTAACCATTTTTCACATCCACACAAAAATTTTTTTAAAACATGAATATGTTCAAAATTTTTTTTATTCATAAATGTCCAAATAAATCCATTATTATATAAATACAATGTAGAAATTTCTGTAACATCAGTAGAATAAAAAACATCTGTTGCTTTAACGGTTTTGCTTAAAATTTTTCCAGTTAATAGTTGTTTTAACTTAATTCTAACAAACGCTTGTCCTTTTCCTGGCTTTATAAATTCACTATATTGAATTTCATATGGTTGATTTTTTATTAAAATTTTTAATCCTGACTTTAAAGAAGTACCGCTATAAGTTGTCATATCATATATCTCAAAATATAGAAATATAATCCCTTGTTCTCATAATTAAATATTAAAGAGAACAAGGAGACTATCGGTATACGTGCAATAATAAATAATATAATTAAATTATTGTTATTTTTACCGTAGTAACGTTTTTAATTACTATAAAATCAAAAAATCTACATCATACCACCCATACCACCACCCATACCATTACCTGGAGGAGTACTTAAATCAGATGAAGATTTTTCATCTTTAGGAAGATCCGTAACCATACATTCTGTAGTAATCATTAATCCAGCAACTGAAGCTGCATATTGTAGTGCAGATCTAGTAACTTTTGTAGGATCTAAAATACCAAAGGTTATCATGTCTCCGTACTCGTCAGTAGCTGCATTGTAACCATAATTGCCGCGTCCATCTTTTACATTATTAGTGACCACTGATGGTTCTTCGCCAGAATTTGCAACAATTTGACGTAAAGGAGCTTCCATAGCACGTAAAGCAACTCTTATTCCTACGTTTTGATCTTCGTTTTGACCATTAATACGAGAAATTTTTTCTGCTACTCTTACTAAAGCAACTCCTCCTCCTGGTACAACACCTTCTTCTACTGCTGCTCTAGTTGCATGTAAAGCGTCTTCTACACGAGCTTTTTTCTCTTTCATTTCTACTTCGGTTGCAGCTCCAACTTTTAATACCGCTACACCGCCAGATAATTTTGCTAAACGTTCATTTAGTTTTTCTTTATCATAATCAGAAGTAGCTTCATGTATTTCTTGTCGAATTTGATTAATACGACCTTTAATGCTATTTTTATCTCCGTTACCACCAATAATAGTAGTTGCATCTTTACTAATGACTACACGTTTTGCTTGACCTAAATCTTCTAAAGAAGATTTTTCTAATTCCATAGCTAATTCTTCAGATATAACAGAACCACCGGTAAGAATCGAAATATCTTGTAACATTGCTTTTCTGCGATCACCAAAACCAGGCGCTTTTACTGCAGAAACCTTAACAATTCCTCTCATAGAGTTTACTACTAAAGTTGCTAAAGCTTCTCCTTCTAAATCCTCTGCAATAATTAACAATGGTTTACTAGATTTAGCTACTGATTCTAAAATAGGTAATAATTCGCGAATATTAGAAATTTTTTTGTCTGCCATTAGAATATATGGATTATCTAACTCTACTAATCCAGTATCAGGTTTATTGATAAAATAAGGTGATAAATATCCTCTATCAAATTGCATTCCTTTTACTACTTCTAATTCATTTTGTAAACCTGTACCTTCTTCAACAGTGATTACTCCATCATTACCAACTTTTTCCATAGCTTCAGCAATTAAACTACCAACTTTTTCATCTGCATTAGCAGAAATAGTACCTACTTGAGTAATTGCTTTTGAGTCAGCACAAGGAACTGATATTTTTTTTAGTTCATCAACAGCATGAATAACTGCTTTATCAATACCTCGTTTTAAATCCATGGGATTCATTCCTGCAGCTACCGCTTTTAAACCTTCATTTACTATAGATTGCGCTAATAAAGTTGCAGTTGTAGTTCCATCACCAGCTGCATCATTTGCTTTAGAAGCAACTTCTTTGACCATCTGAGCACCCATATTTTCAAATTTATCTTCTAATTCAATTTCTCGTGCTACAGATACACCATCTTTAGTAATACTTGGTGGGCCAAAAGATTTATCTAATACAACATTTCTACCTTTAGGACCTAACGTAACTTTTACTGCATCAGCTAAAACATTAACACCTCGAAGCATTTTAATTCGAGCTTCGTTACCAAATTTTACATCTTTTGCTGCCATTTAAAATGTCCTCAAAATTTAAAATTATCAGTTAATATGATTATGAAATTATTATTCTTCTACAACAGCTAGAATATCACTTTCAGTTAGAATTAATATTTCTTCATTATCAATAGTTTCAGTTTTTGCACCATAACCTTCATTAAATATAACAACATCACCAACTTTTACATCTAGTTTTTTAATAATTCCATTATCTAAAAGTCGACCTTTACCTACTGATAAAACTACTCCTCGAGTAGATTTTCCAGCTGCAGATCCAGTTAAAACAATACCACCTGCAGATTTTGATTCAGCTTCATTACGTTTAACAATCACTTTATCGTGCAATGGACGAAGCTTCATAATATGATCCTCTCTAGTAAAATGCTTGTTATCGTGTTACATAACCAATGAGCAATCAATATTTTCTTAATATACTCTTATGTTTTAAGAATATATGGACCTATGTCTTGAATTTCAAGGGGTGTATTTAATTTTTATTTAGTTTTTTCAATAAAAAATATCAGATAATCAAAAAAATATTAAGTTTACATCTAATATATAAATGGTATTAAAAACATAATTATTTAATATATTTTTAAGAAAACAAATCGTATCTCATATAATAGTCTACTAATAATTCAACCTATATATTCTCGAAAACATAATATCATAACAGTACCACTTAAAAAGATTAAAAATTTTATTTTATAAAAATATTGACAAAACAAACGTTTTGATGTTTAATCATTTTAATGCCCGGATAGCTCAGTCGGTAGAGCAGGGGACTGAAAATCCCCGTGTCGGTGGTTCAATTCCGCCTCCGGGCATATTTATATAGACATATTTATTTATAACAAATATTTTACTTTCCAATACAAAAATCAGAAAAAATTTTATTTAATAAATCATCATTACTAAACTGACCTGTGATACTTAACAAACAATTCATTGATAAACGTATATTATCTGAAAAAAATTCGATATTATTGTTTTTATACCACTCTTTTTTTCCCTCTAGTAAATATTTTAAAGACTCTTCCAATCCCAAAACATGTCTACGTCGTGCCAAAAAAACATTTTCAATATTATTTTTAGAACATAAAATTACATTAATTATTTTTTTTAATCTACTTAATCCTGACCGTTTTTTAACTGATAAATAAATACACTGAAACTTCTGATGTATGATTTCTAATCGCGGTTTTTGTTTAATAAGATCTATTTTATTAAAAATAAATGTAATATTTTGATTAATACGTAAATTTTTAATACTTTTTAATATAATTTCATTGTTTTCTTTTTGATTATAGGTAATATCTAAAATAAAAAAAATATGATCGCAACTACGAACACTTTTTTTAGCTAACCGTATACCTATATTTTCAATCAAATCTTGACTTTTACGCAAACCAGCAGTATCAATGAGTTCATAACATACTCCATTAGACCATATATTTTGACAAATTAAATCACGTGTAGTACCCGGAATATCTGTAACAATAGAAACTCTTCGATCAGATAAAAAATTAAATAAACTGGACTTACCTACATTAGGAGGCCCAGTAATTACAATTTTTATATCTTTCTGTAGAGAATAACTTTTTCGCGCTGTATACATTAAATTTTTCAACAACATAATAATTTTGATTAAATCAGATTTAAAATCTAAACGCTCATCAGAACTATCAATTTCGTCAGAAAAGTTGATAATAGCTTCTATTTTAGAATAAAAAATTTTTAATAAATCAATAATAAAACATAATTTTTTTGAAAAACTACCAGATAAAGAACGTAAAGCAGCTTGTATTGATAATTTAGATTCTGCATGTATTAAATCACTAATTGCTTCTGCTTGAATTAAATCTATTTTTTTATTTAAAAAAGCTCTTTCTGAAAATTCACCGGGACGTGCTATACGGACATTATTCATACGAACTACATTTTTTACAATTATATCTAATAAAACTGGATTTCCATGACCTTGAAATTCTAAAATATCTTCTCCAGTAAATGAATTAGGAGCAGGAAAAAACAAAGCAATACCGTAATCAATAATATTTCCACGAAAATCTAAAAATGATACATTATGTGCAAAACGTTCTCTCATTGAAATTTTTAAAAATTTTTTTATTATTTTTAAGACAGAAGAACCAGAAATTCTTATAATTCCAATACCTGAACGACCAAATGCAGTGGCTGGGGCCACAATAGTTTCATTAAATATCATACTTTTTTTATGCTCTACAAAAACAAAAAGTTATTCTTTTTAATTTAGAAATTAACTTTTATTTATATAAATATTATTAATTATATTTATTATCTTTAAAAAAATTCCTACGTATAATCCATTGTTGTAAAAAAGTCATTAAATTATTAGTTATATAGTATAAAATTAAACCAGATGGAAGCCAAAATAAAAAAAAAGTACATAAAATTGGCATAATACATAAAAAATTTTTCTGTTTCACGATATTATCATAGCTTAATTCATGATATTGAGTTAATAAAACACTGAAAATTACACAAATCGGTAATACATAATGTGGATCATAACTAGATAAATCATTAATCCATAAAAAAAACGGTGCATGCTGTAATTCTGTTGCAGAAATCAATATATAATAAAATGATAAAAATATAGGTACCTGCAACATCATAGATAAAAAACTAAAAAAAGGATTAATTTTTTTGGATTTATATAAAAATAAAATTTTTTTATTTATTACACGAGAATCATCACAAAATTGATTTTTTATTTTTTGTATTTCGGGTTGTAAGGCTTGCATGTGCAACATAGATATATATTGTAATCTAATTAATGGATACATAATCGTCTTTATCAAAATAGTCACAAAAATAATAGTTATACCCCAATTATGAAAGAAACCATAAAAAAAGATCAGTAGTTTAAAAATAGGATAAGAAATTATCTTTAAATTACCATATTTTGCTATAAATTGTAAATTTTTTGAAAAAAATAGCATAATATTTTTTATATTAGCGCTAAACCATGTATTACTAAAAATTTTATAAAGATAATAAAATTGAAAATGATATATTTTTGATAATAACCTAATTAATGTAATACTGTTATTAATTTTATTAAAATAAATAACAAACTGATTATAAATATGAGGAATCCAAATTGTTAAAAATTTTCTGTGCATTATGCTTATCCAGTTAGTATTAATTGCGATATATGTATTTTTCTACACTAAATATTATTACCATGATATCCATGATAATGCCTATAATTATTAAAAAAATATCTTTATAATAATTCTTTATGTATGAAAAAATTTAAAAAAAATACTTGTTTAAAAATTTCTTATAATATATTCCATAAAAAATTATATATTAAATACAGATTATTATTTAAGACATTTTAATCTATTCTAATGCTGTACAAACAGCACGCTAAACAATTAATTTACATGAAAGAAAAAAATCATAAAAAAATTTTCTGTTTTAATATTTTTTGAAAATCAAACAACAGTTTTACATAAAAAAATAATTTACTACATACTACAACAATTGTATATTTTTATAATATTAAAATCATTTTTATTTAATATTTCTCCAACAACCTTATAAAAAATTTTTGTATTTTTAAAAAATATTTATTAATATTTTTTATTTACAAAATCGCTATATTTGAATGTATCTAACAATACTGCTTTAATTTTAAATAAACTAATATCCGACAAGATTAAATAATTTAGTATATTAAAAAATTAAATATTACTAACATTAGTAATATCATAAATTTTATGCATAAGATTATTTATCTTTAAATTATTTTGATTTATAAAAGCATGTGTATTCCAAAAGTTCCATATTAAAAAAGAGAAAAAAACACAAGATATTATAAAAAAAATACGTTTCAAATATATCATAAAATTTTCTCATTATTTAAAATTAAAAATAAAATATCATAAATTGATGATATATAAATTTATGTTATAATCTATTTATATTCAAAATATTATCTTTATTTTTATAAGACCACAACTGTTTTAAAAAGTAAAATATTGTTTCGTTATTTAATAAATGAATATTTTTTTTTGCAATTATAATAAAATCCATAAATAATAAGTTATGTTGTACTAATCGAAAACTTTCTCGAATAAGACGTTTAACTCGATTACGATCATGTGATCGCGCAACATTTTTTTTAGGAATAGAAATCCCTAATCTAGGAAATTGTAAATAATTTATGTACATAAACATTAAAAAATTCTTTGTATGAATTTTATAATTTTTACTATAAATATATTGAAATTGAGCGTTTAATAATAAACGTGATTTTTTTTTTAAAGAAAATTGTGACATATTTACTAATTTTGTAAACTTGTTTTATACACATAAAACTGAACGTAATTTTGAACGTCTATGTGATAGAATATCTCGACCACTTCTAGATGACATACGAGCACGAAATCCGTGTGTACGATTACGTTTAATATTAGATGGTTGATACGTACGTTTCATATAAACATTCCTTTTTTATAAAAATAATACATGTAAGTATGTATTAGCTAAACAATAAAATATCTGTATACTATGTAATAATTATATCATGATAAATAATAACGTGTTTCATTTGATTAAATTAGATTTACTAATAAATATTTTAATACAAATTAAAATATTATTATAATAATATTTTTATAAAAATATATAAAAATAAACAATCTAAAAAAAATCAACATATCATTAATATCAAAAAAAACTAAAATCATGATCACTCATCTTATTTTTAAATATAATTAAGATATTTAAATCATTAAACTATATTATAAATAATAATACAATTTATCTACTATCTATATACATTTTTAATATATCTACAAAAACAGTATTTACTACTAAAATTCAGAAAATTGATACTTTTTAAAAAATGAATTAAAAAAATACAATTATGCATATACAATTTAAAACATCATTTATATATATTAATTACAATATAAAATATCAGAAAATATAAAAATCATTATACTAAATATATCACTAATAGCTATTTAGCAAAATAAAGTATATTTATATAAAAATTTTAACATCAAAAAATAATAAATTGATATAACTAAACAATTAAAAATTAAAAAGATTATCAAAACTATCAAAAAAAAAAAAATATCAAAAAAATTACTCTTAAAAAACGGTATTAAACTTAAATATCAATTTAATAATTTTATTGAAGGCACATCAAATCAATTAGCTCGTTATTCAGCATACAAATTCACTAAAAGTTCAAAAAATATTTACAATATATTGTTTTTATCTGGAAATACTGGATGTGGAAAAACACATTTACTTCATGCTATAGGAAACAAAATTTTAATAGAAAATCACAATCATAAAGTAATTTACATACATGCAAAAAATTTTATTCGTAATATACTATACTCATTAAAAAACAAATCTATAAACCATTTAAAAAATTACTATAATTCTGTAGAAATATTATTAATAGATGATATTCAGTATTTTTTCTATAAAGGAAAAATAAAAAAAATCTTGTTTAAGATATTAAATAAATTTTTACAAAAAAATCAAAAAATTGTATTAACTGCAAATTTTTATATAGATCAAACAAATAAAATACTACAAAATTTTCCATCTCAGTTTCAATTAGGATTAATTATATCAATTAATCCACCTGAATTAACAACTAAAATGCATATTTTATTAAATAAAGCTCACAAAAACAATATTAAATTAACATATAAAATAGCAAAATATATTGCAGAAAAAAAATGTTCTAATATGAAAATACTAGTATTTTTTTTAAAAAAAATACATTTTCAATTAATGTTTAATAAAAAAAAAATGACAAAAACTTTAATAAAAAAACAAATAAATCAATTAATAAAAAAAAAAAAAAAACATATAAACATTCATTTAATTCAAAAAAAAGTTGCTACTTATTTTAACATTAAAATATCAGATATGATTTCTTCTAAAAGACTAAAATTTATTGTAGAACCAAGACAAATCGCTATGGTTTTAATAAAAAAATTAACTCACTGTAGCTATTCTAAAATAGGAATTATATTTGGTAAAAAAAATCATACTACTGTATTACATGCTTGCAAAAAAATTAACTACTCAAAAAAAAAAAAACTAAAATTTATTGCGATTTTTTATACTTATTTAATCAATTAAAAACGTAAAATATGGAATTCAAAATTAAAAATAATGATTTTTTAAATTCTTTTAAAATAATTAATAGAATTATCACTAAAAACACCGTATTTCCAATATTAGAAAACGTAGTTATCAAAATTAACGAAAATATATTACAATTAACTAGCTCTACATTAGAAATCGAATTACATACTTATATACATAAAAAATATTTTACTTGTTATACATCAGGATGTATTACAATATCTGGAAAAAAAATACTTAATATTTGCCGTAACATTAAAAGCAACGCAGAATTACATTTTCAATTAATTAACAAAAAAATGCATATTAAAATATTTAATAGTTTGTTTAAATTAAATACTTTGTCACAAAAAAAATTTCCAAAATTCAAAAAAATTCAAAACACAAAAAAATTTTTTATTTCACAAAAAATATTAAAAAAAATCATTTCATCAATTTATTTTTCTATAGCACATAATGATGTAAGAAACCCTTTAAACGGCATGCTACTTGAATATAAAAAATCTTATTTAAATAACGTTACAACTGACGGACATAGATTGTCTATGTATTCAATTTTCTTAAACACAGACATATCTACTTTTTCCGTCATCATTAATAAACAAGCTATATTAGAATTAAACAGATTATTGACCTATTCGACTGATTTAATATCCATAACAATAGACTACCATTACATCTCATTTCAATTTAATACAATCTTATTAATAGCAAAATTATTAAATGGTAATTTTCCTAATTATCATGATGTAATACTAAAAAAAAATACACACTCTATCTTACTACCTACAGAGCAATTAAAAGAATCATTATTAAAAACATCCATTTTATGTAATACTACTTTTAAAGGTGTTTTTTTAAATTTTTCAAAAAACTTGTTAAAGATAACATCAAATAATCAAGATGATGAAGAATCATATGATTCCTTTCACATCAATTATCAACAAAAAAAAGTTTCATTTTCTATAAACGTTTTTTATTTATTGGATGTTTTAAATGCATTAAACACTCCTACAATCAATATTATTTTTAATACTCCGGTTTCAAGTATTCAAATTCAATCAAAAACACAAAAAGAAACTAAGTATATAATTATGCCTTTAAAACTATAATTTTTAATTAAAAATAAAATTTTCATATAAATCAATATATCAGTTATTACTAAAAAAAGGATGATCTATGTCAAATTTATACACTTCATCTAATATAAAAATATTAAAAGGATTGGATGCAGTTAGAAAACGCCCGGGTATGTATATTGGAGATACCGACGATGGTACAGGATTACATCATATGGTATTTGAAGTGGTAGACAACTCGATAGATGAAGCTTTAGCAGGACATTGTAATTTAATCGAGGTAATCATACATTACGATAATTCTGTCTCCGTAAGAGATGATGGAAGAGGCATACCTGTAGATATTCATCCAGAAGCAGGAATATCTGCGGCTGAAGTTATTATGACTATGTTACATGCCGGAGGAAAATTTGATGATAACTCATATAAAGTTTCTGGCGGTTTGCATGGTGTTGGTATTTCGGTAGTAAACGCTTTATCTGAAAAATTAGAATTATACATTTATCGCGATAAAAAAAAATATCATCAAAAATATTTTAATGGAAATCCAAAAAAATCATTATCATGTATAGGAACTACAAAAAGAAAAGGAACAAAAATCCGATTTTGGCCTAATAAAAATATCTTTACTAACCACAATACTTTTCAATATGAAATTTTACAAAAAAGATTACAAGAATTATCATTTTTAAATGCTAATCTATTAATAAAACTAAAAGATGTTAAGAATCAAAAAAAATTTCAATATTTTCACAAAGGAGGAATTAAATCATTTATTAAAAAAATCAACAGAAAAAAAAAACCAATACACAAAAAAATTTTTATATTTAAAAAACAAAGAAAAAACATTGAAGTAAATATTGCTATGCAATGGAATACAACATTTCAAGAAAAAATATTATGCTTTACTAATAATGTACCACAACAAGACGGAGGCAGCCATTTATCAGGATTTCGAGCTGCATTAACACGAACATTAAATTGTTTTTCTGAAAAAGAAAAATCAAACAAAAAAAATAAAATCACAGTTACTGGAGAAGATACAAGGGAAGGACTAACAGCTTTAATTGCAATTAAAATGTTTAACCCAAAATTTTCCTCTCAAACAAAAGAAAAATTAGTATCTTCAGAAGTAAAATCTATAGTTGAAAAATTATTAAACGAACACTTAATGAATTTTTTATTAGAACATCCCAGAGATGCAAAAATTATTGTTACAAAAATTGTACAATCAGCACGATCCAGAGAAGCAGCAAAAAAAGCTCGAGAAATAACTCGTCGCACAGGATCATTAGAAACATCTCACTTGCCTGGAAAATTATCTGATTGTCAAGAAAAAGATCCTTTTTTATCGGAAATATATTTAGTAGAAGGTGATTCTGCTGGGGGTTCTGCAAAACAAGGAAGAAATAGAAAAAACCAGGCCATTTTACCATTAAAAGGAAAAATTTTAAATGTAGAAAAAGCTCGTTTTGAAAAAATAGTAACATCTTCAGAATTAATCACATTGATTACTGCTTTAGGATGTGGTTTTGGAAAAGAAGAATATAATCTCAAAAAATTAAGATATCATTCTATTATTATCATGACAGATGCAGATGTAGACGGATTACATATTAGAACACTACTACTAACATTCTTCTTTCGACAAATGCCAGAAATAATAGAAAAAGGACATATATACATTGCTCAACCACCACTGTACAAAGTACAACACGGAAAACAAGAAAAATATTTAAAAAATTCAAAAGCACTGTATTCTTATCAATATCAATTTATACAAAAAAATAGTTATATTATATATAAACCGAAAAACAAAAAAACATACCATCAAAAAAAATTTTCCCAGATCATGCTTGAATATCAAAAACTTAATAAACATTTTCTTTCTATAAATGAAAAAATACCATCATTTATATATAAAGCTATGATTTATATCATTCCGTTAAAAAATTTAAATAATAAAAAACATGTAAAACTGTGGATTAAAAAACTAATAAAACAATTACAAAAAAAAATATATTCTAATAACAAAAACATATATTCTTATTATATAAAGAAAAATCAAAAAAAATATGAACCAATATTAAACATTAGTAATAAAAAATTTTTTCATTTATATCATTTAAAATATAATTTCTTTTTAACAAAAGAATATACAATGCTTGTTAAATTTATAAAAAAAATTAATCACATGATTAAAAATTGTGCACATATAAAATTTTATAAAAAATTCTTTGTATTTACAAGTTTAGATGATGCAATTAACATATTAATAAAAGAAACAAAAAAATTCATCAATATCCAACGATACAAAGGATTAGGAGAAATGAATCCCGAACAACTATGGACTACTACAATGAACCCTAAAACCAGAAAAATGTTACAAATAACTATACAAGATGCCAAAATAGCTAATCAATTATTTAGTACCTTAATGGGAGATACAGTACAACCTAGAAAAGAATTTATTAAAAAAAATGCTTTATATGCAAAAAATATTGATGTATAAAAGTACATCATACACATTATACATATAAATTTTAAAATTCATATATTCATCAATTTTCGGCAGGAAATAAAGCAAATAAAACCTGCCAAAATATATCATAAATACATATTCAAAAATTTCATATTAAAAAAATTACATACCAAAATTATATTTTTTCAAAAAAACAAGCAATATAGAAATTGCTACTGGAGTAACACCGGGAATACGCGAAGCTTGTCCTAGAGAATAGGGACGATATTCATTTAATTTCATAACTACTTCATTTGATAAACCTATAATATTTTTATAATCTTTTATAGATGATAATTTTACATTTTCATATCGTATATTTCTTTTTGCTTCTCTTTTTTGACGTTTAATGTATCCATAATATTTACTCTGTGTTTCAATTTCTTGTATAACTGTCCTGCTTTTAACAACATGATTATTAGATATATTTTGATCAAGATAATCCATTAAAATATCATATGTAACTTGTGGTCTACGTAAAAAATCAAAAGCAGAACAATCTTTTTTTAAAGTAACATCTAAATCTTTGTTTTTAAAAAAAGAAAAAATTGCCTGAGGTGTAATTTTAATGTTTTTTAATCGTTCGCATTCTTGTAAAATTTTATCTCTTTTTTTAGAAAAAAGCATCCATTGTTCATAAGTAACCAAACCAAGTTTATAACCAATTTTTGTTAAGCGATCATCAGCATTACTTTCTCGTAACAACAATCGATACTCTGCTCGTGAAGTAAACATACGATAAGGTTCGGAAGTACCTTTATTACATAAGTCGTCTATTAACACACCAATATACGCTTCATTCCTCTTAGGAAACCAAGGGTCCTTATTTTGAACTAATAGTCCAGCATTAATGCCTGCAATTAAACCTTGAGCACCAGCTTCTTCATAACCAGTAGTTCCATTAATCTGGCCAGCCAAAAAAAAATTTTTAATAATTTTAGATTCTAATGTTATTTTTAAATCTCTAGGATCAAAATAATCATATTCTACAGCGTATCCAGGATGAACAATTTCTGATTTTTCTAATCCTGAAATTGAATGAATCATTTTTTTTTGTATTGAAAAAGGAAGACTAGTAGAAATTCCGTTTGGATAAATTATATCGCTATTAATACCCTCAGGTTCTAAAAATATTTGATGACGAGATTTATCAGGAAATCGAACTATTTTATCTTCAATGGAGGGACAATAACGAGGACCAACTCCCTGAATAGAACCACTATACATAGGACTGTAGAGTAAGTTATCTTTAATTATATTATGTGTACTTATATTTGTATACGTAATATAACATGAAACTTGTTTGGGGTGATCTGAAATACATCCTGTAAAAGAAAACACAGGAGTAGGAATGTCTCCTTTTTGTTTTTCCAAATTATTAAAATTAATTGTTTTAGCATGTAAACGAGGTGGAGTACCTGTCTTTAAACGTCCTGTTCTAAAGAAATATTTTTTTAAGTTTTCAGCTAACATTGATGAATTTAAATCACCTCGTCTACCTCCAGATATAGTCTTAGAACCAATATACATTTTTCCATTTAAAAAAGTTCCAGCAGTTAATATAACAGCAGAACTACTAAAATAATTTCCATCACACGTTAAAACACCATAAACCTGATAATTTTTAATAATTAAATCTGATACTTCTGCTTCTAAAATTGTCAGATTATCATGATTATTTAAAAAATACTGTATCTTTTTTTGATATAAAAGTCTATCTGTTTGCGCACGTGTAGACTGTACAGCAGAACCTTTTCTTGAATTTAAAATTCTAAATTGAATGCCTGAAAAATCAGTTGCTTTAGCCATTAAACCACCCATTGCATCAATTTCTTTTACTAATTGACTTTTTCCTAGCCCTCCAATTGCTGGATTACATGAAAGTACTCCAATAGTATTAATTTTATGTGTTAACAACAAAGTTTTATGACCCATTCTTGACGAAGCAGAAGCAGCTTCTGTACCAGCATGCCCTGCTCCAATTACAATAATATCAAATTTTTTATAAAAAACCATTTCTTTTTCCTAAAATATTTAATTAATATTTTATATATCTACAAATTTATTTGTTTACATATTCGTACTATTATGCATTTTTTTCTTAAAAACTTATTTATTTATATATTCATATATTCATAC